>NZ_JBEZGQ010000456.1:0-6452 GCF_040650095.1 Actinoplanes sp. NPDC048791
CCACCACCCGCCGCGTCGGCACCGGCCGCACCGGCACCACCCGCACCCCGGCCGGCAGCGGCGGCCGGGCCAGCCGCGGGACGACCGCGATCCCCAGCCCCGCCGCGATCAACGTCAGCTGCGTCTCGAACTCACCCACGTGGAAGTCCGGCCGCACCCCCGGCACCACCCGCACCAGCCACTCGTGACAGATGTCCCCGGCCTTCGCCGCGATCCACCGCTCGTCGCGCAACTGCGCCAGCCGCACCTCGCGACCCACCGCGAACCGGTGGCCGTCCGGCACGATCAGATCGCCCACGTCCCGGCCGAGCTCCAGGTGGGTGACCCCCGGCGGATAGCGCAGCGCCACCTCCGGCCAGTCGTCCAGCACCGCCAGATCCACGTGCCCGCGCCGCAACATGTCCAGACCCTCGTGCGGGCTGACCTCCACCAGGCCCGTCGTCAGCTGCGGGTGCTCGGTGGCCAGGCGGTGCAACGCGTACGGCAGCAGCGCCCGGCACGCCGTCGCGAAGGCAGCCACCTCCAGCCGGCCGATCACCGTGTCCCGATGGGCCGCCAGTGCCGCCTCGGCCTCGTCGACGCTGGCCAGCACCCGTTCGGCGTGACCGGCGAGCACCCGGCCGGCCTCGGTCAGCCGCAGCCGGCGGCCGTCCTTCTCCACCAGGGTGGCCCCGGTCTAGCGTTCCAGCTTGGCGAGCTGCTGCGACACGGCCGACGGCGTGCAGTGCAGCGCCTCCCCGGCCGCCAGCACCGTCCCGTAGCTGGCCACGGCGTGCAGGGCGCGGAGCCGACCCAGATCGATCATGTAGTCACGCTACATCGTCGCTGTAGCACTATTCGCTGGTGCTTCAGCATCACCGGCGGCGACGCTGGGACGGTGAAACCGCGTGACATCGCCCTCGCCGTGGCCGTGGCCGCCGCCTGGGGCGTCAACTTCGTCGTGATCGCCGTCGGCCTGGACCACTTCCCGCCTCTGCTGTTCTCGGCGCTGCGGTTCCTGCTGGCCGCGTTCCCCGCGATCCTGTTCGCCGGGCGCCCACCCACCCGCTGGCGCTGGGTGATCGCGGTCGCCCTCACCCTCGGCGTGGTGAAGTTCTCGCTGCTCTTCGCCGGGATGGCCGCCGGAATGCCGGGCGGCCTGAGCTCCCTGGTCCTGCAGAGCCAGGCGGTGTTCACCACGGTCTTCGCGGTGCTGCTGCTGCGCGAACGCCCCGGCCGGCGCCGCGTCGCCGGGCTGGCGGTAGCGGCGCTCGGCATCGGCGTCGTCGCGGTCCGGCTCGGCGCGGACGGACTGCCGGCCGGAGCATTCGGCCTGGTCCTGGGCGCGGCCGTGGCCTGGGGGCTGTCCAACGTGGCCACCCGGCAGGCGGCCCCGACCGACACGCTGCGCTTCATGATCTGGGTCAGCGCGGTGGCGACCCTCCCGCTGGCGGTGCTCTCCCTGATCGTCGAAGGCCCGGCCACAGACCTGGCCGCGCTCCGCGCGATCAACCTCCCGGCGGTCGGCGCACTGCTCTACGTCGCGCTGATCTCGACCCTGGCCGGCTTCGGCGCCTGGGGCGCCCTGATCAGACGGTACGGCGCATCGGCCGTCGCCCCGTTCTCGATGCTGGTGCCGATCTTCGGCATAGCCTCGGCGGCCCTGCTGCTGGACGAGACCGTGCACGCGACGGACGTGGCCGGCGGAGTGCTCGTGATCGGCGGCGTCCTGATCGGGGTACTCGGCCCGGCCCGGCCTGTGGATACTCCCGAACCGGCCGGCCGGCCGCTCGATAGGGTTGGGGCATGACGGTGGCGGTACGGGTGATTCCCTGTCTCGACGTGGACGCGGGACGGGTGGTCAAAGGAGTCAACTTCGTCGACCTGCGCGACGCGGGCGACCCGGTGGAACTGGCCGCGGCCTACGACGCCGCCGGCGCCGACGAGCTGACCTTCCTGGACGTGACGGCGTCGTCCGACGACCGCGGCACCATGCTCGACGTGGTCCGCCGCACGGCGGAATCGGTCTTCATCCCGCTGACGGTGGGCGGCGGCGTCCGCTCGGTCGACAACGTCGACACGCTGCTGCGCGCGGGAGCCGACAAGGTCGGCGTCAACACGGCGGCGATCCACCGGCCGGAGCTGATCGCGGAGATCGCGGACCGCTTCGGCAATCAGGTGCTGGTGCTGTCCCTCGACGTACGCCGGCTGCCGTCGGGGCCGACACCGGAGCACCCCAGCGGCTGGGAAGTGACGACGCACGGCGGTCGCAAGAGCGCCGGGCTCGACGCGGTGGAGTGGGCGCGGCGGGCGGCCGAGCTGGGCGCGGGGGAGATCCTGCTCAACTCGATGGACGCGGACGGGACGAAGGCCGGGTTCGACCTGGAGTTGATCGCGGCGGTTCGGGCGGTGGTCGACATTCCGGTGATCGCCAGTGGTGGGGCCGGGGCTGTGGGGCACTTTCCGCCGGCGGTGGCGGCGGGGGCGGACGCGGTGCTGGCGGCCAGTGTCTTCCACTTCGGAGAGTTGACCATCGGCGAGGTCAAGGAGAGTCTGCGGGCGGCGGGTAACCCGGTCCGCTGAGCGACGGGTTGTCCGGCGATCCGCTTCGGCCGGCCGGGCGCGGTCAGGCTTCGGCGACAGGGTCTGGAAGTGTGACCCGGCAGTCTGGGCGGTAGCGCCGCGCAATCGCGTGATCCGGCGGCCTTGTAGGCCACTGCCGCCGAGGCGGCGCCGGCGGTCCCGGATGGCGGCTCGGTCCGGCCTGGCGGCCGAGCCGGTTCGGTCAGCGGCCGTCGGCCAGGCGCAGGGAGTATTCGCGGACGGCCGCGTTGTAGGTGCGCTCGTCCAGCTTCCAGTCGGACTCGCCCGGCGTGGCCGCCCGGTTCAGCTGCGTCTGCAGCGTCACGACCGCCGACGACAGACCGCTGAACGGCCTGGTGCGCCACAGCTGCTCGCCCGCCGGTGCCACCTCGACCAGGTCGTCGTCCACCGTGAGCAGGCCGGCCCCGGCCAGGCGGCGCACGGAATCCTCCAGCTCGGACCGGCTGGGCACGCTGTGGTGCAGGAAGTCGGCCGCGGCCAGTACGTCAGCCAGGCTCGCGCCGGTCACCGGGAGCGCCGCGTGCAGTGCCCGGTCGCGCTCCAGGCGCTCGGCGATGACCGCGGACACGAAGATCCAAGCGTCGTTCCAATGCCAGTCGCCAGCCCCCATGTCGCCATGATGCCGTGCGCCCGCCGAACCGGAAAGCGATTGTGTCGCGATGATCACCAAGCTGTGTCCGCCTGCCCGGACATATCGCCCGCTTCGCCGACCCCGCGAGTGGCGCGCTGGAACCAGCGCCATCGCGAGGCCATATCCGGCATCCGCCATAGCCGATGCCGGGACCGCCGTGGAGCGGGGTGGCATGACTCAGACGACACGCCGCAACGCCCTCCGTGCCGCCGTCGCATTGGCGAGCCTGGGCTCAGGCCACCACGGCCGGCGCCACCTGCGGCGGACCCGGCTGCGCCGGCTCGGCCGCCACGGCCGGGTCATCCGCCGTCGCCGGCACCGCGAAGACCGGCATGAACAACTGCACCAGCGGCCCGATGCCCAGCGCGTACGCCACCGTCCCGAACCCGATCGTGCCGCCCAGCAGCACCCCCACGCCCAGGACCAGCACCTCGATGCTCGTCCGGACCACCCGGATGGACAGCCGCGGCCACCGGCTGACGATCCCCGTCATCAGCCCGTCGCGCGGCCCCGGACCGAACCGGGCACCGATGTACATCGCCGTCGCGACCCCGTTCAGGGCGATCCCGACCACCAGGTACGTGATCCGCATCGCCATCGATCCGCCCGGGGCCAGCACCGCCAGGGCGCCGTCGGCCGCGAAGCCGATCACCACCAGGTTGGCGATCGTGCCGAAGCCGGGGCGCTGCCGCAGCGGGATCCACAGCAGCAGGACCGGGATGCCGGTCAGCAGCACCACCCAGCCGAAGCTGACCCCGGTGGCCTTCGACACACCCTGGTGGAAAACGTCCCACGGGTTCAGCCCGAGGTCGCTCTCCACCATGAAAGCCATGCTTATGCCGTACAGGACCAGGCCCGCGAAGAGCTGGGTCACGCGGCGGGGCAGGCGGGCGCCGACGGGAACGAGGTTGCTGAGACGACTCATAAGTGCCACTCTGAAGGCCAATTAGCGGCGATCAAAGAGCCAATTTGCCGGAGGTGGCCATGACGACGTCGGTTCGCGGGGGCCAATTGGCTCGGCTGCTCGGTCAGTGGCACTCGTTGCCGGGGCGGCATCGCAGTCCGGACTATGCCGCGCTGGCCGGGGCGATCCGGGGGCTGCTCACCGACAGCCGGTTGCCGCTGGGCGTTCGGCTCCCCGCCGAACGGGAGCTCGCCGAGGCGCTGGGCATCAGCCGGACGACGGTCACGGCCGCGTACCGCTCGCTCCGCGAGACCGGCCATCTGACCAGCCGGCGCGGCGCCGGCAGCTGGACCACCCTGCCCAACGGCCATCGTGTCGCGTCCTCGGGCCTGTGGACCCCGGACGACGACATGGACATGATCGACCTCGGCGTGGCCGCCTCGGCCGCGCCCGTCGAGCTCGTGCCCGCCGCGCGGGCCGCCGCCGAGGACCTGCCGCGTTTCCTCGGCAGCGCCGGCTACCACCCGACCGGCCTGATGGAGCTGCGCGAGGCGGTCGCGGCCGGCTACACCGCCCGCGGCGTGCCGACCAGCCCGGAGCAGATCCTGATCACCAGCGGTACGCAGCACGCCCTCGACCTGGTGCTGCGCCTGTCCGTCCCGGCCGGCGCGACGGTGCTGGTCGAGTCGCCGACGTACCCGAACGCCCTGGCCGCTCTCTCCGCCCGCCGCGCCCGGATCAACACGCACGGCCTCGACGCGGCCGCCGCCGGCTGGGACGGCGAGATGCTGCTCGGGGCGCTGCGCCAGACCCGGCCCCGGCTGACGTACGTGATCCCGGAGTTCCAGAACCCGACCGGCCACCTGATGCCCGCCGACCTCCGCGAACGTCTCGTCGCCGCGGCCCACGCCGCCGGCACCGAGCTGGTCGTCGACGAGTCCTTCGTGGACCTGCCGCTGGACGGCACCCCGGTCCCGCCGCCGGTGGCCGTCTTCGACCGGCACTCCCGGGTCGTCTCGATCGGCGGTATGAGCAAGGCCTACTGGGGTGGCCTGCGGATCGGCTGGGTCCGCGCGTCCGCGCCGCTGGTGCAACGCCTCGCCGCCCTGCGCGTCGGCGTCGACATGGCCAGCCCGGTCCTCGAACAACTGGTCGCGTGCCACCTGCTGCGGGACGCGGAGACCATCGTGGCCGCCCGGCGCGCGGAGCTCTCGTCCCGGCGGGATGCGCTGGTCGCGGCGCTGGGCGAGTATCTGCCGGAGTGGCGCTTCACGGTGCCGGCCGGCGGGGTGATGCTGTGGGCGGAGCTGGACGGGCCGATCTCCAGCGCGCTGGCCCGGGCGGCCGAGGACGTCGGCGTACGGCTCGCGCCCGGACCCCGGTTCGGCCTGGACGGCACCCTCGAACGCTTCATCCGGCTGCCGTTCGCGCTGCCCGCGGACGACCTGCGGGAAGCGGTCCGCCGGATCGCGTCGGTCCGCCACGACCTGGACCGCGCCGCCCGCCCGGCCTGGCGCACCCCCGCCGTCATCGCCTGACAGAGATGATGTTCATGAGCACCTCCCGCCGGGGTCTGACCCATCGCCTGACTGACTTCGGGTCTTCACCGGGATTTGTCGGCCTCGGTCGGGAGGTGCTCGTGCACTCAACCGGACGTGGCGTTGTGACTTCATAGGAGCCTGGCTAGAGGCCCCATCTCTGTCTTGTCCGCGTTGCCCGGCTGGTGCGTGCCGCCCTGCCCCCAGTCACGAACGGCAGGACGACGATGCCTCCTATTACACCGCAAGGCACCGCGATCATTGAGGTCACCGGTGGCGTCGACACCCATCAAGACACCCACACCGCTGCCGTGATCGACCCGATCGGGCGGGTGCTGGGAACTCAGCAGTTCCCTGCCACAGCGGTCGGTTACGCCGCTCTGCTGGCCTGGATACGCGGGTTCGGCCAGGCATCACGGATCGGGGTCGAGGGGACCGGCGCCTACGGCGCAGGGCTCGCCCGCCGGCTGCGCAGCGAAGGTATGCAGGTGATCGAGGTCGACCGGCCCAACCGCAAGACCCGCCGGTTCCAGGGCAAGTCTGACCCGATCGACGCCATCGCCGCGGCCAAGGCCGCCCTGGCCGGCGAACGCACCGGCATCCCCAAACAGCGCGCCGGCCGCGTCGAAGCACTCCGCAACCTGCGAGTAGCCCGCCGCAGGGCCGTCGACCAGCGCGCCGATGCCCAACGCCAGATCAAAACCCTGATCGTCACCGCCCCCGACGAGTTGCGCGCCCACCTGCGCGGCTTGGCCGTCAAGCAGCTGATCAGCACCTGCGCGAACCTGCGACCCGA
>NZ_JBEZGQ010000457.1:0-6445 GCF_040650095.1 Actinoplanes sp. NPDC048791
GCCGCGGCGTACGCGTCCTGCGCCGTCGCCTCCGCACCGCAGCGGGCCGTCGCGACGAGGTGCCGGAACCGGTGCACGTCGACCGACAGCGGATCGACGGCGAGCAGGTAGCCCGCCGCCTGCCGGATGATCATCGCGTCCCAGGGCTCGAGGGCCTGCCGGAGCTTGCAGAGGTAGGCCCGGGTGGTGTCCCTGGCCCGGCGCGGCGGGTCGGCTCCCCAGACCCGCTCGATCAGGATGTCGGCCGGGACGCACCGGCCGGCCTCGACGGCGAGCGCGGCCAGCACATACCGTTGCTTGGTGTGGCCGATGTCGACCGGCCGGCCACCGACGGACACGTCGATCTCGCCGAGCAACCGGAAGTCCGCTGGCACTGTGATCGGCTCCTCCTCCGTCCCGCTCAGTCTCCGCCGCCGGCGGCGCGACCGCTGTCGCCCAACGGACCTGCGGTTCAACGGAAATCCAACAGTCGCCCAACGGACCCGGCCCACCTTGGGAAGCGAGGGCAGGCAGCAGGTGCCGGCCCCCACCCACCAGGAGGACCCATGAAGGGCAACGCGGGAAACAGCACCGCCGCGAGCACGGCATCCACCCTGACCAGCACGGCGGGGCGATACCGGCTGCAGCTGACCTCGCTGACCTGCAAGCGCAAGCAGGACACCACCGGACGGGACGAGCCGCAGCTGTTCGTCAACGGCGTCCCCATCTACGGCCCCGGTGACATCGGCAAGGGCGAGACCGTGGACCTGCGGCCGCGCTCGACGGTCTTCACGTCGGTCGCCCACATCGCCCTGGTGGAGGTGGACGCCGGCTCGGACGACCAGCTCGGCGTGGTCACCGCCATCGGCGGCCAGGCCGGCCACGGCCCGCAGCGCGGCGAGTTCCACCTGCCGAACGCCGACTACGAGATCTCGTTCCAGGTCGTCAAGGCCTGACCGGCCGGCTCGATCGGTCACCGATGCGCGGCGTCCCCGTCGGGGCGTCGCGCACCGGCGCGTCCACAGGCCGGCTCAGCCGGTGACCTCGGCCACCACCGCCACCATCTCGTCGAGGTGGTCCGCGGTCGTCAGATGCCCGGCGCCGGGGAGGACCCGCACGTCGAGACCCATCGTGCGGCGCACCGCCGGGACCAGCCGGCGGGGCGGCAGGAACCGGTCATGGGCGCCCACCGAAACGACACACGGCCGCTCGGCGCGCCGGGCCAGCAGTTGGGCCGGCAGCGGGGCGGGCGCCAGCGTCGTCCGGCACGAGGAGGCCATGAGCGCCATCCACTCCACCTCGGTCGCGGGCGGCTCCACCCCGGGAGCGACGAACAACCGCAGCATGCCGCGGGTGTGCGCGACGGTGGGACTCAGCAGCCAGACAGTCGAGGCCAGCGCCAGCCGTGGGTCCACCGAGAGCCGGATGAAGCCGGCGGGTGAGATCAGCGCCCGGGCGGCGATCCGGGTCGAGCCGGCGGCCAGGGCCACGGCGGCGCCCAGCGAGTTGCCCACCACCACGACGTCCTCGGCGGCCAGGGCGGCCAGAACCTGGTCCAGCACCCGGCCGTACCAGGCCGGCCCGGCCCGGCGCGGCCGGCGCGGATCGCTGAGCCCGGGCTGGCCCGGCAGGTCCACGACCGTGGTCGCCCAGCGGTCGGACAGTGCCCGCAGCCACGGCAGCGCCACCGCGGCGTTGAAGCCGGTCCCGGGCACCAGCACGACCCGCGTGGGTCCGGTGCCGGCCGAGGTGAGCGCCACCGGGCCGGCGCTCGTGTCCACGGTCGTGGTCCTGAGCGGGAAGCCGGCCCGCGCCAGGGCCCCGGAACACCACTGCCGGACCGCCTCCTGACCACGAGGGTTCTTGTAGACGGTCGGCATCGCGACAGTGTGTCCGACGGCCGGTGGCGCGTCCAGCACCGGTCATTCGCGCTGGTCGGCGAGGCGGCGGCGCTGGTAGCCGAAGAAGGCGACCGCCGCGAGCCAGATGCCGGCCAGCGGCAGCAGGCCCATCCAGCCCTGGGTGAGCAGCAGCATCCGGACCCGGCCCTTGGCCCACTGCATCCCCTGGGTCCGGCAGCCGTCGGTGCTGGCGCTGAGCACGTCGCACTGCGGGTCGGCCTGACCGGTCGAGACCGTACGCAGGCCCGCGTCCCGGGCGTCGGCCGTCGCCTTGGTGATCGGGCCCCGGGCGGGCAGGGTCGCCAGGTCGGGCAGCCAGGTCTGGAAGGTGCGCAGCATCGCCGCGTGGCCGCGCTCGTTCGGGTGCAGGCTGCTGTGCGAGAAGTTCTTCGGGTGGAAGCGCTGCTCCGCGACCCCGCCGACGGACCGGACGCCGATGAAGTTGAGGCCGGGGCGGCCCTCGTTCTGCTCGTCGCACAGCTGGAGGTTGGCGACCCGCAGGGAGGACTCCATCGCCGCGAGGTAGTGGAAGCCGAACTCCGCGGACGTCTCGGCGACCACCCGGTTGAGGCCGCCGGTCACGAACTCGTGCAGGAAGCGGCGTTCGCGGGGCGCCAGCGCCAGGTCGTCGCAGCGGCCGGTGAGGTCGATCGGGTCCGGGTAGCCGACGGTGACCACCGGCGTGTCCGGGAAGACCTTGTCGAGCTGCTGGTAGGTGTCGCGCAGGTTCTGGCGTACCTGCTCGAGCGCGCCGGTCCAGAGCTTGCCCTGGCTGCTGCAGGTGCCGGGGGCCAGGCACATCAGCCCGATCGTGGAGAAGCCCGCGTCGTTGCCGCCGACCCCGGCGACGACCATCGCCGGGGTGAACCCGTCGCCGTAGTCGTGCAGGTAGGCGTCGAGCTGGGTGCGCTCCTCGCCGGCCTGCGGCTCGGGCGGCGGCACGCCGGGCCGGGTCGGCGGGGCCACCGCGGACTCGACGTTCCAGGTGCGGGCGCCTGAGCAGGCGAGGAACTCGACCTGGTCGAACGGGCGCTGCTGGCCCGCCATGGCGGCCCAGGCGGTGGGCGAGCGGCGGCACTGGTTGCCGCCGCCGACGTCCGTGCCCTGGTAGTACGTGGACGCGCCCTCACCGGACATGTAGGAGTCGCCGAACGCGACCAGCAGGGACCGGGCGGAACGGTCCGGCACCAGGTCGGGCGGTACGTCGGCGGGCAGCGGCGTGACCCCCAGCAACGCGATCACGCTCATCACGAACGCGATGTCGGCCTGGGTGCTGGACACCACCGCGATCACCAGCAGCGCCAGCACGATGACGGCACCGAGCAGCCACGGCGAACGGGTCAGCGCGTAGAGCAGCACGGTGGAGAGCACGAACAGCGCCGCACCGGCGAGCCCCAGCCACAGCCGCAGCGACCGCGGTCCGGACAGGCCGCACATCCAGCGAATGACGACCTCGGAGAGCAGGGCCACGCCGAGCGGCAGCAGCACCAGCAGGGCGGCGCCGAGCAGGACGTACTCCAGGATCACGGCGGCCGTGCCGGAGCCGCGGCCGAGCAGCACGATGCCCAGCAGGGTGCAGCCGGCCCCGGCGGTGGTCAGGGTGAGCGCGAGGTTGCGCCGGATCCGGTCGGAGCGCAGTCCCTGCCGCAGCCAGGTGATGGCCGAGCCGGCCACGAAGTACGCCAGCAGGACACCGGCGAGGGCGGCCCCGGCGCGCGGCCGGAACTCGTACGAGGCGACCAGCGCGACCGCCACCACCAGCAGGACCGCCCCGGCGCGCCGGGAGATCAGCCACTGCCGGTCGTCGAGGCTGTCCATGTACTGGCCGCGGACCCAGAGCGTCGCCGCGATCACGAACAGCGTGAACCACACCTGGATGGTCAGCGACGACGCCCCCGACCGCGCGAAGAACAACAGCAGGATCAGGGCCACGGCGAACACACAGGTACGCCGTACCGCCGCATAGTCGATTCCCGTCATGCCAAGCAGAGGCGCGAGGGCGTCCCGGAGATACCGGTACGCGCAGTCCGTCCAGATGGCCCGTTCGGCCGCCACCGGTTCCGGAACTCCGGCGAGTTGTCCGGATGCCGACGGGATTGCGGCATCCCCGCCGAGAGCGCTCTCTTGACAGTTGGGCCCGTCTATCGCTTGCTGTGATCAGCTTCATTGCGACCCTGTTACGAAAGGACCCTTCCGCATGACGACACGCCCCACCGGCGGTGGCCGTCTCCTCGGGCGCCGGCACCTCGCCGGGGCCCTGGCCCTCGTTCTCGCCGTCACGGCGACCGGCCCGCTGACCGGTTCGGCCGCCTCGGCCGCACCGGCACGGCCGGGCAACTCCGCGCCGAATCTGGGGACCAACGTCACCGTTTTCGACCCGGCGACGCCGGTCGAGCAGATCCAGGCCACGCTGGACGCCACCTACGCCCAGCAGGTCGACAACGAGATGGGCACCCAGCGGTACGCCTTTCTCTTCAAGCCGGGCACGTACGGCACGGCGGACAAGCCGCTGCAGATCAAGGTCGGCTACTACACCGAGATCTCCGGCCTGGGCGCGTCCCCGGCCGACGTGGTGATCAACGGCAAGGTGGAGGTGTACAACCGCTGCCTCGAGGGTGGCGGCACCAGCAACTGCCTGGCGCTGGTCAACTTCTGGCGGACGCTGTCCAACCTGTCCATCAACGTCAACGGCAAGGGCCAGGACGGTTGCCGCGCGACGGCGAACTTCTGGGCCGTGTCGCAGGCGGTGTCGCTGCGGCGGCTCAACGTCAGCGGCGGCACGTTCTCGCTGATGGACTACTGCACCGCCGGCCCGCAGTACGCCAGTGGTGGCTTCATCGCCGACTCGAACTTCCCCGACGTGGTGAACGGCTCCCAGCAGCAGTGGATCACCCGGAACAGCAAGGTGACGAGCTGGTCCAACGGTGTCTGGAACCAGGTCTTCTCCGGCGTGCAGGGTGCGCCGGCGGAGACGGCGTTCCCGAACCCGCCGTACACGACGCTGGAGAAGACCCCGCTGAGCCGGGAGAAGCCGTACCTGTTCACCGACGCGGACGGCCGCTACAGCGTCCGGGTGCCCGCCGCCCAGCGCAACACCAGCGGCACGTCCTGGTCCGCCGGTCTCACCCCCGGCCGGACCATCGCGCTGCGTGACTTCTTCGTGGCCAAGCCCTCCGACCCGGTCTGGCTGATCAACGCCAACCTGGCCCTGGGCAAGAACCTGCTGCTCACCCCGGGCGTCTACAACGTCGCGCAGAGCATCAAGGTGTGGCGTCCCAACCAGGTGGTGCTCGGCATCGGTCACGCCACCCTGACCGCGGTCAACGGCGCGACGCCGCTGACGGTCGCGGACGTGCCCGGTGTGGTGGTCGCGGGAGTGACCATCGACGCCGGCACCAAGGAGTCGAAGAACCTGCTCAAGGTCGGCAACAAGAACGGCATCGGCCTCAGCTCGGCGAGCAACCCGACCACGCTGTCCGACGTGTACTTCCGCGTCGGCGGCCCGCACATCGGCAAGGTCGACGTGGCGCTCGAGGTCAACAGCGACAACGTGCTCATCGACCACACCTGGGTGTGGCGCGGTGACCACGGCGTCGAGGGCTTCACCGAGGGCGTCAACGGTGACACCCAGCGCTGGCGGACCAACATCGGCCGCAACGGTGCCGTCATCAACGGCGACAACGTGACGGCCACCGGTCTGTTCGTCGAGCACTTCCAGCAGTACAACACCATCTGGAACGGCGAGAACGGCACGACCGTGCTCTACCAGAACGAGCTGCCGTACGACCCGCCGACCCAGGCGGACTGGACGCAGCGGGACGGCACGCTGGGCTACGCCGGCTACAAGGTCGGTGCCAAGGTCCGCAACCACAAGCTGTACGGGGCCGGCGTGTACGTCTTCAACCAGAACAACCCGGCGATCCACACCGCGAACGGCTTCGAGGTGCCCAAGCGCCCGGGTGTCAAGCTGCACCACATCATGACGGTCAACCTCAGCGCCGGCATCATCGACCACGTGGTCAACGGCGAGGGCGCTGCGGCGGACACCACCAAGATCGGCGTGCCGGTCTACGTGACGGACTACCCCGCGTCATAGCAACTCCGCACCACTTGCAGGGCCGGATCCGCACCACGGGTCCGGTCCTGTCTATATCCAGCGGTGGAGGCGGGAATCCAGCTGTGGCCAGATCCGCCGGACCCCCTGGTTTCGCGAGACTTCTTCCCATGTCGACCATCGCGCCGCTGAGCCCGTACCACCGTCTCGGACGGACCACCGCCCACCGCTGGTGGCGTCCCGTCGCCGGCACCGCCCTCGTGCTCGCCGGCACTGTCGTGCTGATCCTGCTGGGCCTCGCGCTGACCTCGGTGGCCGCCGCGCTCGCCGGCCGGCCGGAGACCGCCGACGGTCTGCCGTCGTTCGGCCCGCTGGCCGACCTGGCGTTCGAGTTCTTGCTGATCGCCGCGCTGCTGCCGCCGATCTTCGCGGCTGCCCGGTGGGTGCAGCGGCGCCCGGCCGGCACGCTCTCGTCGGTGACCGGGCGGCTGCGGCTGCGCTGGCTGCTGAC
>NZ_JBEZGQ010000458.1:0-6438 GCF_040650095.1 Actinoplanes sp. NPDC048791
CTGCGAGCAGCTGATCGCCTACTTCCGCTCGCTGCCGCAGTTCGAGGAGGTGGTGCATCGCCGACCGGGTCTGGACCGGCGCCTGCTCCCCGGTCATCGAGCGGACCGGGTACGGCGGGGGGCCCGCCGGCGGCGGCAGGAACGGCGCGCCGGAGACAGGTGCGGGACGGCCCTGGTGGTTGCCGATGATGGCGTGGCTGCCGGTGTGGTTGCCGCTGATCGGACCGGCGGTGAAGCCGAAGGAGGCGCGGCCGGGACCGGCGGGCGGGGCCGGGCCGTACTCGGGCTCCGGCGGGTCCGCGGCGGGTACGTCCGCGGCCGGGGAAGCGGTACGGGGTGACCCGAAGGCACTCCAGCTCGGGGAGTCGGCCATGTCTTCCTCATCAGCATCGTTACGGAACGAGTTCACAGCGGGTGGTCGCCGGTAGGGTGCCGGTTCGGATTCGGTCCGGCGGTAGAGCGATTCGTTGTCACGGTTGGCCCAGTCGGCACCCGACGTCGACGCGAGTTCCGCCAGCGCGACGGACACATCGGACGAATCGGCGATCGAACGTTCCACGCGATGTCCTCCAACTCGCGCCGGCGCCGACAATCTTCGACAGGCGCTCCGGCGAGAAGTACGGATCCCGCGGCTTAACGGATGAGTAGGAGCGAGAATTACTCTCCGTTAGAACGCTCGGGGCTGAGCAGCCCACGCCGGGTGGCCACCGCGACGGCCTCGAGCTGGCTGTGCGCACCGAGCTTGCCCAGCACGGCTTTCACATAGCCCCGGCACGTGTGCACGCTGATGCCGAGCCGCCGGGCGATGGCTCGCGGGTCGAGCCCGGAGCCCATCAGCACCAGCACCTCGTGCTCGCGGGCGGTCAGCCCACCGGCGCGCGGACCGACCACCGGGGTGGTGCTGCGCAGCAGCCGGGCCAGGATGTCGGTCGACACCGTCATGCCGCCGCCGTGCGCGGTGTGGACGGCGTTGAGCACGTCGCCGAGGGGCCCGTTCTTCGACAGGAAACCCGAGGCGCCGGCCGCCGTGGCCCGGCCCACCAGGGCGGACTCGTTGTTCGCCGTCAGCACGACAAAACGGGTGTCGGGCTGGCGGTGCCGCAGCAGCTCGGCGATCGCGATGCCGTCGGCGTCCGGAAGGTCCGGATCCATCAGCACCACGTTCGGCCGCAACTCCTGGACGAGCCGGATTGCCTGCTCGCCGGTCCGCGCATGCCCCACGTAGCGCAGGTCCGGTTGCCCGGCCAACGCCACACCGAGCAACTCGGCGAACGTCTGATGCCCGTCCACCACGAGCACCGTGATCGCCTCGCCCATTCATGCCTCCTGATCCGCCAGCGCTGGAAGTCTATGTGTCCCGCGCCGGAAGCCAAGGCGTACCAACAGTCGGACAGCACCTGCGAGCCACGTCGATCGCTCGGTACGCGCGCCGACGGGATGAGTCCGAGCGGCCGCCATAACTCGTATCTTCGGTGGAGCCCACCCCTCGCTTTCGGGGTGCCAAACGAGGCGGCGGACGCTTGTCGCGTGACCGTCGCCCGTACAGGGTCTTACGCCATGTACGACATCCAGCTCTTCGGCCGGCTCGAGGTCCGCACCCGGGGCGTACGCCTGACCGGTCGCGACTTCGGCGGCGTCAAGCCCCGCCACATCCTCGCACTGCTCGCCCTGCGTGGCGACCTGCACAAGGCGGAGCTGGCCGAACTGCTCTGGGGCGGCCGGCCGCCGGCCAACCATCAGGCCACGGTGGAGAGTTATGTGTCCCTTTTGCGCCATCGACTCGACCCGGACGGGCAGACGCGTGACTCCGTGATCACCACGCGCAACGGCGGCTACGCCCTGGTCGCCGATCAGGTCCGGGTCGACGTGGCGCGCTTCGACGAGCTGGTCGCCGCCGCCTCGGGCCGTACGGCCGGCCGGGCCCTGCGCCCGCTGACCGCCGCCGCCCACGTGGCCGCCCGCCCGCTGCTGGAGGACGTCGAGCAGCACGACTGGGCCGACCAGGCCCGCGAGCAGTACCGGGCCCGACTGGTGGCGACCCTGCTGGACGCCGGTGGTCACGCCCTCACAGCCGGTGACCCACGGGAGGCGCTGGCCCTGGCCGGCCGGGCGGTGGGACTGGATCCGGTCGCCGAGCGGGGCTGGGCGATCGCGATGGCCGCGCATCGGCTGACCGGGGACCGGGTGGCGGCGCTGCGGGCGTACGACCGGTGCCGGCGTGAGCTGGCCGAGGGGCTGGGCGTGGAGCCGTCGAACCAGACGCGGGCGCTGTTCCTGGAGCTGCTGCGCGAGGACGGCACGGGGACCCCGCTGGAGCTGGCGGTCACCGCGGTTCTGACCGCGGCCGGCGAGCAGCACGGGCCCGAGTCGGTGAGCGGGCTGCTGCGCCGGGCCGCCGAACTGGCCGCGTAGCCGGCGTGCTGTGACGCAACTCAAATAGCGCGCGGACCGGGCGGCAACGGCGAAGAATCCCGGGCGTGGAAACGACGCTGCTGCCCGTACCGCTGACTCCGGAGATCTCGCTGCATCTGGCCGACGGCCAAGTGGGGTTGTTCGACGGCACCGGCGGCGCGTTCAGCAGCGACGTGCCGCCACCGTTCTGGCTGTTCGTCTGGGCCGGTGGCCAGGCACTCGCCCGGCACGTCCTGGACCATCCCGAGATCGTGCGGGGCCGCTCGGTGCTCGACGTGGCGTCCGGCTCCGGCGTGGCGGCGATCGCCGCGGCGAAAGCCGGCGCGTCCCGGGTGACGGCCCTGGACGTCGATCCGCTCGCGGTGGCCGCCGCGGCCCGCAACGCGGCCGCGAACGGCGTCGCCGTCGAGACCCGAGCGCTCGACATAGCCGACTCGGACGTGCCCGCGGACGTGATCCTGGCCGGCGACGTCTTCTACACCCGCACCGTCGCCGACCGGATGGCCACCCGGATGCGTCGCGCCGGCCGCGAAGGCACCCGGGTCCTGGTTGGCGACCCCGGCCGGGGGTACTTCCCGGAGCGGCTCTTCACCCGCGTGGCCGAGTACGTCGTGCCCGTCCCGGCCGCCCTGGAGGAGACGGAGTCACTGCTCACGGGCGTGTGGGAGATGCGCACCACAATCGCCGCCTGATGGGTGAACGGAAATGCTTTCACCAACCAACAAGTTGTACGCTGCACGCATCTTGATGGGAGGTGCAGTGGTGACCGAAGGTGAAGCCGAACAGGCCGGCGGACGGCTGGCCGAGCAACTTGTGCGATTCGCCCGGCTCGGTGCGCGCGCCAAGGGCATGCTCCACGTGGGGGACTTCGGTGCCGAGTTCTCCGCGCTCATGCTGCTGTTCCCGCTCCGGCACCTCGGCCCGATGCGCGTCACCGACCTCGCCGAGGTCAAGGGCGCAGACCCGTCCACGATCAGCCGGCAGGCGGCCCAGCTGGTCAAGGCCGGGCTCGCCCGCCGGGAGGCCGACCCGGCCGACGGCCGCGCCTCCCGCCTCGCCATCACGCAGGAGGGCCTGGCGGCCTGCCTGCAGCTGCACCAGGCACGCAACGACCTGATCAGCAAAGCCCTCAGCGGCTGGCCGGTCGAGCGGGTGCGTGCGTTCGCCGACTTATTCGAAGAATTCAACAGCTCCGTCGAGGCGCTCGTGCGCTGCGACCCAGCCGTACCAGCACGGGAGAACGCGTGAGTAACTCCAGCACCACCGCACCCGCGGGGACGGGACCCGCGGCGGGCGCTCCGGGCGCCGGGCAACCGTCGGCGGAATTCACCCACCGGCAGATCCTGACCATCCTCGCCGGCCTCATGATGGGCATGTTCCTGGCCGCGCTGGACCAGACGATCATGGCCACCGCGACCCGCACCATCGCCGACGACCTGCGCGGTTTCGACCTGCAGGCGTGGGCCACCACGGCCTTCCTGATCACCTCGACGATCTCGACGCCGCTGTACGGCAAGCTCTCCGACATCTACGGCCGGCGCGGCTTCTTCCTGTTCGCGATCGCCGTCTTCGTGCTCGGCTCGGTGCTCTGCGGCATGTCGCAGAGCATGTACGAGCTGGCCGCGTTCCGGGCGATCCAGGGCATCGGCGCCGGTGGCCTGATGTCGATGGCCCTGGCGATCATCGGCGACATCGTGCCGCCCCGCGAGCGCGCCAAGTACCAGGGCTTCTTCCTCGCCGTATTCGGCACCGCCAGCGTCATCGGCCCGCTGCTCGGCGGCTTCTTCGCCGGTCAGGACACCATCCTGGGGATCACCGGCTGGCGCTGGATCTTCTACCTGAACGTGCCGATCGGCATCGCCGCCATGCTCGTCGTGGCGCGCGTGCTGCACCTGCCGCACACCCGGACCGACCACCGGATCGACTGGCCGGGCGCGGTCGCGCTGATCGTCGGCCTGGTGCCGCTGCTCACCGTGGCGGAGCAGGGCCGCAGCTGGGGCTGGGACTCACCGCGGGCGCTGGGCTGCTACGCGATCGGGCTCATCGGCATCGTCGGCTTCATACTGGCCGAGCGCGCCTACAAGGACGAGGCGCTGCTGCCGCTGCGGCTGTTCCGCAACCGGACCGTGGCGGTCGGCTCGATCTCCAGCACGATCATCGGTATGGCCATGTTCGGCGGCCTGCTGACCGTGCCGCTGTACCTGCAGATCGTCAAGGGCTCCTCGGCCACCGAGGCCGGCCTGCAGATGATCCCGTTCGTGATCGGCATCATGGCCGGCTCGATCGCCGCCGGTCAGCTGATCGCCCGCACCGGCCGCTACCGGATCTTCCCGATCATCGGCAGCACGCTGATGCTCCTCGCGCTCGGGCTGTTCTCGCTCATCGGCGCCGACACCCCGCTCTGGAAGACCATGCTGATCATGGTGGTCATGGGCCTCGGCCTGGGCGGCAACATGCAGCCGATGATCACCGCCGTGCAGAACGCGGTCTCCCCGCGGGAGATCGGCGTGGCCACCAGCTCGGTGACCTTCTTCCGGTCGATGGGCGGCACGCTGGGCACGGCGATCTTCCTGTCCGTGCTGTTCAACGTCGTCGGCGGCAAGATCAGTTCGGCGTACCAGTCGGCCCAGGGCACGCCGGAGTTCCAGCAGGCGGTCGCGTCCGACCCGAGTCAGCTGCAGACCTTGCAGCAGGCCCAGAGCGGCGACGCGCTGAACGACACCTCGTTCCTCGGCCGGCTCTCCGACGTGGTGTCGCACCCGTTCAAGGTCGGCTTCTCCGACGGCATCCACGTGGTGTTCCTGCTGGCGGCGGCCGTGATGATTTTGGGCCTGATCGTGGTCCTGTTCCTGCCGGAGATCCCGCTGTCCCAGCGCTCGGCGCAGCAGCAGCGCGCCGACGACGCGCTGGCCGCGCAGCACAGCAACGGCGTGCCCGGCGAGGTCGGGGCGGGTCCCGAGGTGGAGACCAAGAGCTCCCGCTGACCGCGGACGACACCGGAGGGTACGAGCGCAGCCGGCGCTCGTACCCTTCTTCGTATGGCAGTTGTGAAGATCAACGCGATCGAGGTCCCCGAGGGCGCCGGCCCCGAGCTGGAGCAGCGCTTCGCCGCCCGGCAGGGCGCGGTGGAGAACGCCCCGGGCTTCCTGGGGTTCGAATTGCTGCGCCCGGTCGGCGGCGAGACCCGCTACTTCGTCTACACCCGCTGGGAAACCGAGGAGGACTTCCAGGCGTGGTCGGCGGGTTCGGGCCGGGCGGCCCACGCCGGTGAGCGCAGCCGCCCGGTGGCCTCGGGCGCGAGCCTGCTGGAGTTCGAGGTCGTCCAGCGCGTCGAGAAGTAGGCCGGCTCAGGCCTCGGCGTTGCGGGCGGCCGCCGCGATCAGCCGTTCCGCCACGGCCCGCCGGTCCAGGCCGAGACGCTGGGCGGTCTCCCGCAGCACCGTGTAGGCCTCCTGCACGCCGCAGCCCCGCTGGGCGATGATCACCCCGGCGGCCCGGTCGACCGTCGCGCCCTCGCGCAGCCCCTCGCGCCGGCCCAGCTCACCGAGCAGCAGCTCGGCCTGGTTGACGATGGCCATCGCGGTCAGCAGCAGCTCGGGGTCGAGACCGCCCGGGGTGGCGACGAACAGGCTCAGTGCCCCCACCGAGGAGCGCTGCACGTCCAGCGGGATCGCCACGACGCTGTGCACACCTTCCGAGCGGGCGCATTCCGCCAGCCGCGGCCAGCGCGGGTCGGACTGCAGGTCGGGGGCGGTCACCAGAGCGCGGGTCCGGGCCGCTTCCAGGCCCGGGCCGTCGCCGCCGGCGTACTCGAGGTCGTCCAGCGCCTTGGCCGCTGTCCCGGAGGCGGCGACAACCGGCGGGCCGCCCTCCCCGATCAGGGCCACCGAGCAGCGCACGGTGCCGGTAATGGCTCCGGCGGCGAAGGCGGCGAGGCGATCGAGCGCCTGCGGCACGTCGTCGGCCCCGAGCAGCCGGGCGGTGAGCTCGTGCAACAGCCCGGCCAGTCGATCCGGTGGTCGGTCC
>NZ_JBEZGQ010000459.1:0-6435 GCF_040650095.1 Actinoplanes sp. NPDC048791
GGTCGACCGCCCGGCTCGCGCGCTTGGCGTCGTCACCCGGCTCAGCGGCGGCGGCACCAGGTGCGGCCAGCGCCACCGCGGCCGCGCAGAGCACGCTCAGGCCGGCGGCGAGCAGGACGGTGAACCGGTTGTGTCGCGAGTGACTGGAGTCCACGAAGAGTCACCGTACTCTGACTATTGGTGACAATTTGCTGGTTGCGCCGCTAATCGCTCAAATAACGCAATCGCCGCGCATCCCCTGGGGATGCGCGGCGATCGGGACGGAACGGGTCAGACCTTCAGGTAGAACCGCAGAGTGATCCAGGCGGTGATCGCGCTGACGCCGGCGCCCACGCCGGCCAGCAGCGGCAACATCAGCCACACATTCCCGTCGGGGATCGGGGTCAGCACGTTCGTCAGCGCCTGCAATCGGCCGTCCAGCAGGACCACCTTGCCGACGAAGATGAACACGAAGCCCAGGATCGCGCCGATCAGGCCGGCCACCACCGCTTCGAGCACGAACGGGGCCTGGATGAACCAGTTCGAGGCGCCGACCAGCTTCATGACCGCGACCTCACGGCGCTTGCTGTACGCCGCCACCTGGATCGTGTTGCCGACCAGCAACAGCGCCGCCATGGCCATGAAGCCGGCGACCACCAGGGCCATCACCTGGATCGCGTTGAAGATCTTGAACACCTTGTCGAGCAGCTCGCGCTGGTCGACGATGTCCTGGATGCCGGGAGTGCCCTCGATCTGCGAGTTGAACTCGGCGTACTGCTCCGGGTTCTTGAGCTTGACCCGCCAGGACTCCGGCAGGCTGTCCGGGGTGACCGACTTGACGAAGTCAGGCGAGTCCCGCCAGAGCACCTTGAACTTCTCGAAAGCCTGCTCCCGCGACTCGTACGTCTTCTCGGCGACGAGCGGGTTGGTGCTGAGCAGCTGCTCGATCGAGGCGCGCTGCGCGGCGGTGACGTCCTCACGCAGGAAGATCGAAACCTCGATCTCACCGTAGTAGTAGTTCTTCATCTGGTCGACCTGCATGTACATGAGCACGCTGGCGCCCAGCATCGTCAGTGAGACCGACATCGTGATGATCATGGCGATGGTCATCGTGACGTTGCGCCACAGGCCGACCAGCACCTCGTTGAGGACGTACTTGAAACGCATCGGGGGTTCCTTCCGGGACTCCGCGGCTTACTTCAGATGCAGGGTGGGCGGGGCCCGGCTGTCAGCCGTACACGCCTCGGGCCTGGTCGCGGACGATCCGTCCGCTCTCGATCTCGATGACCCGGCGGCGCATCTGGTTGACGATGTTGGAGTCGTGGGTGACCATCACGACCGTCGTGCCGGTCCGGTTGATCCGGTCCAGCAGTCGCATGATCTCGATGGAGGTGTCGGGGTCGAGGTTGCCCGTGGGCTCGTCGGCCAGCAGGATGAGCGGCCGGTTGACGAACGCCCGGGCCACGGCGACACGCTGCTGCTCACCGCCCGACAGCTCGTGGGGGTAGCGGTGCTCCTTGCCGCCCAGACCGACGAGCTCGAGAACCTCGGGCACCACCCGGCGGGCGACGGCCTTGGTCTTGCCGATCACCTCGAGGGCGAACGCCACGTTCTCGTACGCGGTGCGGTTGGGCAGCAGGCGGAAGTCCTGGAACACACATCCGATGGAGCGCCGGAAGTGCGGGATCTTCCACGACCGCATGGTGGTGACATCCTTCGCGTTCACCACGACCTTGCCGCGCGAGGGGGCCACCTCGTGCAGCAAAAGCTTGATGATCGTCGACTTGCCGGAACCGGAGGGGCCGATGAAGAAGACGAACTCACCCTTCTCGATACCGACGCTGACATCGTCCAACGACGGCCGAGACGCCTTCGGATACGTCTTCGTCACGTTCTCGAGCTGAATCACGGGTCGAGAGTCTACGCGGTGTAACGAAAACTCCAAGTCCGGCGGGGGCAGGATTTTGGCACATTCAGCGCCGGCGAGGCACCCCTCCCCCGTGCGGACACCCCGGACCACCGAGGCGGAGAACGCCGCCTGACCGTTCGTTCAGGCGGCGTGTCGGCGCCCGCTCAGGCCTTGATCTGGGTCTGCTTGCGCCACCGGATGCCGGCCTGGATGAACTCGTCGAGGTCGCCGTCGAAGACCGAGTTCGGGTTGCCCGTCTCCTGCTCAGTGCGCAGATCCTTGACCATCTGGTACGGGTGCAGGACGTAGCTGCGCATCTGGTCGCCCCACGATCCGGTGGTGTCCTGCTTGAGGCCGGCCATCTTCGCCTCCTCCTCCTGACGCTTGCGTTCGAGCAGGCGCGCCTGGAGCACCCGCATCGCGGAGGCCTTGTTCTGCAGCTGAGATTTCTCGTTCTGACACGTCACCACGATGCCCGTCGGAATGTGCGTGAGGCGCACCGCCGAGTCGGTGGTGTTAACGCTCTGTCCACCAGGACCGGACGAACGGTAGACGTCCGTCCGCAGTTCGTTGTCCGGAATGTCGATATGGTCGGTCTGTGCGACCACCGGCATGACTTCCACACCGGCGAAGCTGGTCTGCCGCCGGCCCTGGTTGTCGAACGGGCTGATCCGCACCAACCGGTGGGTGCCGGACTCGACGCTGAGCGTGCCGTAGGCGTACGGCACCTTGACGGCGAAGGTGGCGGACTTGAGGCCGGCCTCTTCGGCGTACGAGGTCTCGTAGACCTCCGTCGGGTAACCGTGCCGCTCGGCCCAGCGCAGATACATCCGCATCAGCATCTCGGCGAAGTCGGCGGCGTCCACGCCGCCGGCACCCGCGCGGATGGCCACGACGGCCTCGCGGGAGTCGTACTCGCCGGAGAGCAGGGTGCGGACCTCCATCTCCTCGACGGCCTTGCTCAGGGAGATGAGCTCCTGGCCGACCTCGGCGACGGAGTCCTCGTCGTCGGCCTCGCGGGCCATCTCGAGCAGCAGCTCGGCGTCGTCGATGCGCAGGCGGAGCCGCTCCAGCCGGGAGATCTCGCCACTGAGGTACGACAGCCGGGAGTTGACCTCCTGGGCCCGCGCCTGGTCGTCCCACAGGTCGGGGGCGGAGGCCTGCTCCTCGAGCTCCGCCTTGTCTCGGCGCAACTTGTCCACGTCGAGGACGTTCTCGATGTTGCGCAGGGTGGCGTCGAGGGCTTTGAGCTGTTCGGGAAAGTCGGCTGCACTCACGACTGTCGAGAATACGCCGCCCGGCCGGTCAACCGGCCGGGCGGCCGTTGTTTCCTGATATCGGGGCTACTCCGCCGGGGCCACTTTCAGCCAGCTCAGGGCCGCCTTGTGGTACGCGACCGCGAACTCCAGGGCGGCCGCGCCGTACGCGTCACCGGCCTTCTTGGCCTCCTTGGCCTGCTCGCGAGCCATCGCCAGAGCCTCCGAGTGGTACTCGTTGGCCCCGGTGTAGAGCGTCTTGAGCTGGTTGCCGGAGTGCTGCTGGCCGAAGGCGACCCGCAACGCGACCGGGTTACGGATCGCGTCGCGACCGGGCGACTCGGCGAGCCAGCGGCTGAACGCGCGCTTGCCGCTGGCGGTGATGGCGTAGGGCTGGCTGGACCGCGGCCCGGGCTTGCCGAGGCGGACGAAGCCCATCTCGGCCAGCACGGGCAATTCGCGGTAGACCTGGCTCCGCGTCATCGACCAGTACGGCCCGAGGCGGCGTTCGGCAGCCGCCATGAGCTGTCCACCGGTCATCGGGCCCTCGTGGAGCAGGCCCAGAAGGGCGGCAGCCGTGGGATTGATTTGAGAGTCGGGCATGCCTTCTAAGCTGCCACTTTGTCGTCCCGGCGTCCAGGATTTCGCCCGATCCGTCCAATTTGCGTCTCCACAAGCGACTGTCCCGCACAGACAGTCCGACCACGAGGGTCGGGACCGGGCGTTTTGCCGTTGAGGACGACTCTCGCGAGGTAAAATGGTTCACGAAAACGGTCAGACGGCGCTCTAGGTCGCCAACCCCGGCAAACCAGGTCGGCGCTCCCGCGAAGACGGCGGGCCGCCACGTGAAGAACACGCAACGGCCCGCAAACCCGGACGATCAGCCCATATGGGGGTACTGCCAGGACGTCGGAGCCTCGAAGGTCTCCTTGATCGTCCGCGGCGAGACCCACCGGTGCAGGTTCAGCACCGAGCCGGCCTTGTCGTTGGTGCCACTGCCGCGGGCGCCGCCGAAGGGCTGCTGCCCCACCACCGCACCGGTCGGCTTGTCATTGATGTAGAAGTTGCCCGCCGCGTCGCGCAGGGCGGTGGCGGCCCAGTCCACGACCGAGCGGTCGGTGGCGAAGATGGAGCCGGTCAACGCGTACGGCGAGACGGACTCGGCCCGGGCCACCGTGTCGGCGAAGGAGTCGTCCTCGTAGACGTGCACGCCGAGGATCGGCCCGAAGTACTCGGTCGTGAAGACCTCGTGCGCCGGGTCGGTGGACTCCACGAGGGTCGGTGCCACGAACCAGCCCTCGCTGTCGTCAGCCGTGCCGCCCGCCAGCACCGTGCAGGAGGCGCTGTTCTTGATCCGGTCGAGCGCCGCGGCGTGCTTGGCGAACGCCCGGCCGTCGATCACGGCGCCGCCGAAGGTGGACAGGTCGGTGACATCGCCGTACCGGATCGAGGAGACCGAGGCCGCGAGCCGATCACGCAGGCCGCCCTCCCAGATGGAGCGCGGCACGTAGGCGCGGGACGCGGCCGAGCACTTCTGGCCCTGGTATTCGTAGGCGCCGCGGAGCAGCGCCGTGTGCAGCATGTCCGCGTCGGCGCTGGCGTGCGCGAAGACGAAGTCCTTGCCACCGGTCTCCCCCACCAGCCGCGGGTAGGACCGGTAACGGTCGATGTTCGACCCCACCTCGCGCCACAGGTGCCGGAAGGTGGCCGTCGAACCGGTGAAGTGGATGCCGGCCAGGTCGGGATCGGCCAGCACCACGTCGGAGACGGCCAGGCCGTCGCCGGTCACCATGTTGATCACGCCGGGCGGCAGACCGGCCGCCTCGAACAACCGCATGGTGAAGTGCGCCGAGAGCTGCTGGGTCGGCGACGGCTTCCAGACCACCGTGTTGCCCATCAGCGCGGGGGCCGAGGGCAGGTTGCCGGCGATCGCGGTGAAGTTGAACGGGGTGATCGCATAGACGAAGCCCTCGAGCGGGCGGTGGTCGAAGCGGTTCCAGACCCCGGGCGAGGACTGCGGCTGCTCGCCGAGGATCTGCTCGCCGAAAGCGACGTTGAAGCGCAGGAAGTCGATCAGCTCGCAGGCCGCGTCGATCTCCGCCTGGTACACCGACTTCGACTGGCCCAGGATCGTCGCCGCGTTCAGGGTGTCGCGCCAGCCGCCGGCCAGCAGCTCGGCGGCGCGCAGGAAGACCGCGGCCCGCTCGCTGAACGGCAGGGCCCGCCAGCCTTTCGCGGCCCGCTTGGCCGCGGCAACGGCAGCGGCGGCGTCCTCGTGCGTGGCATTGCCGGCGACGCCGAGGACGTGGTGCCGCTTGTGCGGCTGGACGACCTCGATCGAAGCGCCGCCGCCGAGCTTGCGGTTGCCGTCGATCGTCATCGTGAGATCGAGGCGCTCGCCGGCCATCGCGTCCAGCCGCGACTGCAACGAGGCCCGCTCGGGGCTCCCCGGGGCATAGCTGCGGACCGGCTCGTTCCGCGGCTCCGGCACGGCAAGCAGGGCGTCCATCACGTACTCCTCAACCTTGTGGGTTCCTGGTCACGACATTGTGTGTCGCGGTCCATCCTCGCACGCGGACAACGGCGT
This sequence comes from Actinoplanes sp. NPDC048791, assembly GCF_040650095.1. Lineage (NCBI taxonomy): Bacteria > Bacillati > Actinomycetota > Actinomycetes > Micromonosporales > Micromonosporaceae > Actinoplanes > Actinoplanes sp. NPDC048791. The sequence goes on from NZ_JBEZGQ010000459.1 coordinate 5,732, forward strand.
TCCGGTGCCCTCACGGGGCGCTGGGGGCCCGCGTACCCTGAGGGCCATGAGTGAGGCGGACAGCGAGGTCAACGCGGCCCAGGGCGCTCAGAACGGCACGGAGGAGGCGCCCTCGCGAGGGCTGCTGCTGGCCGCCGTCGGCCTGGTCTGGATGGCCGGGATGCTCTGGTCGGCCCGGGCCACGATCACCGGTCGCGCGAGCGCCGAGATGGAGGTCACCTCCACGGCGTACGCGATGCCCGGCGCGATCTCCGCGAGCCTGGTCACCGGCGCGGCCGTCGCCCTGGCCGTCCTCGCCTTCCTGACCCGCGGCGGCCGCACCCCGGGCGTCACGGTCCGCTTCATCATCGCGACCGGCACCGGCCTGGCGGTCGGCCTGCTGGGCGCGCTCTCGATCATCACGATCAACACCGAGGGCTGGCTGTACGCGGTCGTCGGCGGCACGGTCGCGGCCGCGGCGACGATCGGCGGAGCCCTGGCCGGGTTCCGCTACCGGCGGGTGACCGCGGCGGTCTGCTGGGGCGCGATCACCGTCTTCGTCGTGGGCTTCGTGCTCAACGTTTTGCAGGACATGCTGCTGCCGGTGCTCGGCTCGGGCGACTCGGCTGCCTCACGCACCAATGCCGCGGGCTGGTTCGGCCTGGTCCAGGCGGTGCTCAGCGGCGTGGCGGGGGCCCTGGTGGCGTACCGCGTGCTGCGCCGGG
>NZ_JBEZGQ010000460.1:0-6435 GCF_040650095.1 Actinoplanes sp. NPDC048791
GCACCGGCTCCACTCTGGAGCCGGTGCCCGCGGGCCGTTGGTGGGTCAGCCTTCGATGCCGTTGACCGGCGGCACCTCGAGGGTGCGCTCGGCCGGCGTGCCGCCCAGGATGATCTTGCGCAGCGCGCTGTTGTTGGTGGTGCTCAGCTCGCTGAGCTTGTTCGAGGGGTTGGCCTTGACCTCGATGTAGTACGTGCCGTTGGGCAGGTCGGTGATCTCGAACGACTGGCCCGGCAGCGACTGGGTGTAGGTGTCGCCGTTGCCGATGTCGAGCACCTCACGCACCGCCACGGCGGTGTTCTGACCGCAGGAGCTGGACAGGTCGGTGTTGCTCGGGCGCCACTTGGCGTTCGGGATCGTATAGTCGACCGCGTCCGTGTTCACCAGGCAGAACGCCTCCTTGCCGCTGCGCACCGCCTGCTTCTGGTCCGAGGTCAGCAGGTTGTACTGGGCGAAGTCGGTGAAGTGCCAGTGCCGGTGGCCGTCGCGCGGGTCCCACTCCATGGTGCCGGCGGCGACCGAGCCGACCTCCTTGCCCTTGGCGTCGAAGAAGTACTGGTACGCGTCCATCAGGTCGGTGCCGGTCTGCCGGAAGCCGTCGACCAGCAGCGGCGAGGTGCCGCCGTTCCAGACGGTGGCGCCGAAGCTCACGTACGCCTTGCCGTCGCCCTGCTCCAGCGTGATGCCCCAGGCCGGCAGCGAGCGCAGGTCGGGGCGCGGGCCCTTCGGGATGGCCGCTGCCTTGACCGCCTTCGGCTTCTTCGCCGGCGGGCGGAACTCCGGCTTGTAGGCCGAGATCTGCGAGTTGGGGTCACCCTGGGCGGCGTGCTCGTCGTGCTCGGCGAGGGCCGCGGCCTGGGCGGTGTCCGCGCCGGCCCGGGCGGCCTTGGCCTTGGCCTTGACGGCCGCGCCGGCGTTCTTGCCCTCGTCGACGGTCTCCACCTTGACGTTCGCGGTGAGCGAGGAACCGCCCGCCGCGATCTTGAAGTAGTCCTGGTACGTCTTGTTCAGCGTGACGGTCGCCGTGTAGTCGCCGTCCGCCAGGTCGAAGTCGCCGGTCGACGGCAGGCTGTCGGTGACCGCGTTCCAGCCGGCCTGGATGCCCCAGACCGAGCCGAGGGTGAACGGGTTGTAGGAACAGCCCTGCGGGTACGGGTTGTCGGCCGGGGCGTCCCGCCGGGTCCGCGTCGACGAGTAGTCGTTCGGGCAGAAGTCGGTCTTGTAGTTCGCGACCTCGGTGCCCGCGGCGTTCTTGATGCTGACCGTGGTGAAGTCCTTGAGGCCGTTCCAGCCGGTGACCATCCCGGCCGGCAGCGTCACCTCGGTCTTCTTGCCGTTCTTGAGGACGACCTGCTTGGCCACGATCGGGTCCGCGTACGACTTGCGGCTGGCCCGGATCTCGAACGGGTCCTTGCCCGCGATCACGTTGACGCCCAGATCGAAGAACAGGTAGGTCTCGTCCTCCCAGACGTAACGCTCGGCGACCACGTTGGTCGTCGCCTGCGTCAGCGCCAGCGGCGGCAGATCGGCGGCCGCGTTCGCCACGCCCATCCCGCCGGCGGCGATGCCGACAGCGGTGGCGACGGCGCCGGCCACCAGAATGCGGGTCCTTCTTGTCATGCTTTTCCTCCCGGAGGCGGGTATCACGCACAGGTAAACTTCAATGGCGTGAAGCGGACGTAAGGGCTTGAGAGACCCACCTCGAAGCACGCAGGTGGAGACACAGAAGAAGGCGCCGACTCCCGAGGGAGCCGGCGCCTTGGATCGGCGTTCGACGATCAGTCGAGCCCGTTGACCGAGGGCACCTTGAGAGTGCGCTCGGCCGCGGTGCCACCCAGCACGATCTTGCGCAGGGCGGTGTTGTTCTTCGTGCTCAGCTCGGCGAGCTTGTTCGAGGGGTTGGCCTTGACCTCGATGTAGTACGTGCCGTTGGGCAGGCCGGTGAGGTCGAAGGACTGGCCGGGCCGGTCCTGCGTGTACGTGTCACCGTTGCCGATGTCGAGCACCTCACGCACCGCCACGGCCGTGTTCTGACCGCACGAGCTGGACAGGTCGGTGTTGTCCGGGCGCCACTTGGCGCTCGGGATCGTGTAGTCGACCGCGTCGGTGTTGGCCAGGCAGAAGGCCTCCTTGCCACTGCGCACGGCGACCTTCTTGTCCGCCTTGAGCAGGCTGTACCGCGCGAAGTCGGTGAAGTGCCAGTGCCGGTGCCCCTCGCGGGCGTCCCACTCCATCGTGCCGGCCGCGACCGAGCCGACCTCCTTACCCTTGGCGTCGAAGAAGTACTGGTACGCGTCCATCCGCTCGGTGCCGGTCTGCCGGAAACCGTCGACCAGCAACGGCGACGTGCCCGCGTTCCAGACGGTGGCACCGAAGTTCACGTACCACTTCTTGTCCTCCTCCTGCGACAGCGAGATGCCCGAGGCGGGCAGCGAACGCAGGTCCGGACGCGGGCCCTTGGCGATGGCCGAGGCCTTGACCGCCCGCGGGCGCTTGGCCGGCGGCCGGAACCCCGGCTTGTACGCGGAGATCTGCAGATCCGGATCGCCCTGGCCGGCGTGCTCGCCGTGCTCGGCGAGAGCGGCCGCCTCGGCGGGGTCGTCGCCCGCCTGGGCCGCCTTGACCCTGGCCTTGGCCGCGGCCGCCGCGCCCTCGCCCCGGTCGATCGTCTTGACCGTGACGGTGAGCTTCAGCGTCGCGCTCTTGGCCGCGATCTTGAAGTAGTCCCGGTACTTCTTGTTGACGCTGACGGTCGCGGTGTAAACGCCGTCCGGCAGGTCGAACTCGCCGGTGCGCGGCAGGCTCGCGACGGGCGCGTTCCAGCCGGCCTGGATGCCCCAGACCGCGCCCAGGTTGAACGGGCCCTCGGAGCAGCCCCGCGGATAGGGGTTCTGCGCCGGCGCGTCCCGCCGGGTCCGGGCGGATTCGTAGGCGTTCGGGCAGAAATCTGTCTGGTAGCCGGCGACCTGCTTGCCCGCCGCGTTCTTCATGGTGATCGTGGTGAAGTCCTTGAGGCCGCCCCACCCGGTGACCATCCCGGCCGGCAGCTTCACGGCCTTCTTCTTGCCGTTGCGGACCACGATCTGCTCGGCGGTGATCGGCTTGGCGTAGGACGAGCGCTTGGCCTGGATCTCCAGCGGGTCCTTGCCGGCGATGACGTTCACGCCCAGATCGAAGTCGAGGTAGCCCTGCTCGCCGTCGTACACGTACCGCTCGGCCAGCACGTTCGCCGTGGCCATGGTGAAGGCCAGCGGCGGCGGGGCCGCCGCGGCGTCCGCCACTCCCATGCCGGCCGCGGCCAGGCCGAGAGCGGTGGCGACGGCACCGGCCACCACGATTCGGGTCCTTCTTGGCATTTCTTGTCCTCCCCGGAGCTCTGTGGTGCACAGGTAATCCGGAAAGGCGTGAAGCGGCCGTAAGCGCCTATGAGACTTACCTCAAATCACGCCGGCCGGGCGGGGCACCGATACGATCAGCGAAGTCGGGACAGCGCTGTCCTTCCGCACGCGATGCCGATCCCGTCCGCGGCGGAAAACCCCTGCAAGTTCTTCACCCGAGGAGCGCTCCGATGACAGACCAGCTCGGCCAACTCGACCCCGAGGGCCCTGACGCAGCGCTGCGCGCCGACATCCGGCGGATCGGCACGCTGCTCGGCCAGACGCTCGCCCGGCAGGAGGGCAAGCCGCTGCTCGACCTGGTCGAGGAGGTCCGCGCGCTGGTCCGGGCGGACGCCCCGGCCGCCGCCGAGCGCCTCTCCGCCCTGGACGTCACGACCGGCACCAAGCTGGCCCGGGCGTTCTCCACCTACTTCCACCTGGCCAACATCACCGAGCAGGTGCACCGAGCCCGCGACCTGCAGCGCCGCCGCGCCCGCGACGGCGGCTGGCTGGACCAGGCGGCCAAGCGCATCGCCGAGCAGGGCGTGCCCGCCGACGAGATCGCCGCGGCCGCCCGCCGGCTGGCCGTCCGGCCGGTCTTCACCGCGCACCCGACCGAGGCCGCCCGCCGCTCGATCCTGTCGAAGCTGCGCCAGCTCGCCGACTCGCTGGACGGCGAGGCCAGTGCCGCGATCCTGTACGGCGCGACCGACACCACCGCCTCCACGCGTCGCTTCGCCGAGCTGATCGACCTGCTCTGGCAGACCGACGAGCTGCGCCTGGACCGGCCCGACCCGACCGACGAGGCCCGCAACGCGGTCTATTACCTCAAGGACCTCTACGCCGACGCGGCCCCGCAGGTGCTCGACGACCTCGCCGAGACGCTGCGCCAGCTCGGGGTGGAGACCTCGCCGACGTCGCGCCCGCTGACCTTCGGCACGTGGATCGGCGGCGACCGCGACGGCAACCCGTTCGTCACCCCGGCCGTCACCCGCGACGTGCTGATCATCCAGCACGAGCACGGCATCCAGGCCACCGAGGCGGCGATGGACGCGCTGATCGACGAGCTGTCGGTGTCGCGGCGGCTGCGCGGCGTGTCCCTGGACCTGTCGGCCAGCCTGGCCAAGGACCTGGACGCACTGCCCGAGGTGGCGCCCCGGTTCCGCCGCACCAACGCCGAAGAGCCGTACCGGCTGAAGGTCCGCTGCATCAAGGCCAAGCTGGCCAACACCCGCGAACGGCTGCGGCGCGGCACCGCCCACGTGCCCGGCCGCGACTACCTGGGCACCGGCGAACTGGTCGGCGACCTGGAGCTGATGCGGGCCTCGCTGGCCCGCAACTCCGGGCAGCTCACCGCGGTCGGCACGGTCGCGTCGGCGATCCGTACGGTGTCCGCCTTCGGCCTGCAGCTGGCCACGCTCGACGTCCGCGAGCACGCCGAGAAGCACCACGAGGTGCTGGCCCAGATGTACACGCAGGTCGGCGAGGTCGACGACTACCTGGCGCTGGACCGGCCCGAGCGCACCAAGCTGCTGGCCACCGAGCTCACCGGGCGGCGGCCGCTGTCCAGCAACGACACCCCGCTGACCGACTCGGCGCGCAAGACGTTCGACGTGTTCAACACGATCCGCGACTCGCAGGACCGGTTCGGCGCGGACGTCATCGAGTCGTACATCATCTCGATGACCCTGGGCGTGGACGACGTGCTGGCCGCGGCGGTGCTGGCCCGCGAGGCCGGCCTGATCGACATCCACACCGGGCGCGCCCGGATCGGCATCGTGCCGCTGCTGGAGACCCCGGCCGAGCTGGACGCCGGTGGCGAGCTGCTGGACGAGATGCTGTCCCTGCCGGCGTACCGGGAGATCGTGCGGGCCCGCGGTGATCTGCAGGAGGTCATGCTCGGCTACTCCGACAGCAACAAGGAGGCCGGGATCACCACGAGCCAGTGGTCGATCCACAAGGCGCAGCGGGCACTGCGCGACGTCGCCGCCCGGCACGGCGTACGGCTGCGGCTCTTCCACGGCCGCGGCGGCACGGTCGGCCGCGGCGGTGGCCCCACGCACGAGGCGATCCTGGCCCAGCCGTACGGCACGCTGGACGGCGCGATCAAGGTGACCGAGCAGGGCGAGGTCATCTCCGACAAGTACACGCTGCCGGCCCTGGCCCGGGAAAACCTGGAGCTGACCGTGGCCGCCGTGCTCCAGGCGACGCTGCTGCACACGTCGCCGTCGGTCGACCTCTCCTCGCTGGCCCGCTGGGACGGGGCGATGGACACAGCGTCGGGCGCGGCCTTCAAGGCGTACCGGGCGCTGGTCGAGAATCCGGACCTGCCCGCGTACTTCTGGGCGGCGACCCCGACCGAGCTGCTCGGCGCGCTCAACATCGGCTCCCGGCCGGCGAAGCGGCCGAACGCCGACGCCGGGCTCGGCGGCCTGCGGGCCATCCCGTGGGTGTTCGGCTGGACCCAGACCCGCCAGATCGTGCCGGGCTGGTTCGGCGTGGGCACCGGCCTGCTCGCGGTCCGCGAGGCCGGTCAGGCCGACGTGCTCCAGGAGATGTACGCCAACTGGCAGTTCTTCCGCACGTTCGTCTCCAACGTGGAGATGATGCTGGCCAAGACCGACCTGACCATCGCCCGGCGGTACGTCGAGACGCTGGTCCCGGCCGAGCTCAAGCCGATCTTCGGCACCATCGAGCAGGAGTACGCCAAGACGGTCGAGCAGATCCTGGCCATCACCGGCCGCGACGAGCTGCTGTCCAGCCAGCCCGAGCTGTCGCGCACGCTGGGCGTCCGGGACACGTACCTGGAGCCGCTGCACCACCTTCAGGTCGCGCTGCTGCGCCAGTACCGCGAGCTGAACGCCGACGAGCGTCAGGCACCGACGGCACCGGGCGCGCGCCGCTCGGCGTCGGACTCGACGGCGCTGGAGCGGGCGCTGCTGACCACGGTCAACGGCATCGCGGCCGGCATGCGCAACACGGGCTGACCGCTCACGGACGTTCGCCGGCCGGGCCCGCGCAAGGCGGGGCCGGCCCTTTCGCGTTCAGACCCCCCCCG
>NZ_JBEZGQ010000461.1:0-6429 GCF_040650095.1 Actinoplanes sp. NPDC048791
CGAAGGGCCCGCCGGGGCGGCCGGTGGCCGCTTCTGCTCGGCCTGACCGTCACTGTCGGCGGGCGGTTCACCCGGCGGCGGGGCCATGCCCGGCGCGCGGGTGAACTTCGGCTGGGACGGGGCATCGGCTGGTACCGCCGCGCGGCCGGCTCCCTCGCGTCCGGTCGGTGCGGCGCCGTCCTTCTTCGGCTCCGCGTCGACCGGAGATGCCGAGGATCCCGGGCCCCCCGACTTCGCCTGTGTCTCCGGCATCAACTAGTCCTGTTCGTCAGGCTCGTCGGCATTGCGAGCAAGCGCCACGATGGTTACACCTTCTGGGAGGTCCATCAGCTTGACCCCCATTGTGTTCCGATCCCGCGTGCGCCGTACAGGCTTCACGGGAGTCCGGATGACACCACCATTGCTGGTGATGGCAAATAGTTCATCCTCCGGGTCGATCACGAGCGCTCCGACGAGCCCGCCACGACGCTCCGTGATCTTGGCCGTCAGCACGCCCTTGCCGCCCCGGCCCTGCACCGGATACTCCTCGATCGGCGTCCGCTTCGCATACCCGCCGTTGGTCGCGACCAAAACGTCCATGCCCTCACGAACCACCTCCATCGCGAGGAGTTCGTCCGCCTCGCTGAAGCGCATGCCGATCACGCCCGAGGTCGCCCGCCCCATCGGCCGCAGCGCCTCGTCGGTCGCGTTGAACCGGATGGCCTGAGCCTTCTTCGAGACCAGGAGCAGGTCGTTCTCCGGCGCGGCCAGCGTGGCGCCCACCAATTCGTCATCCTCCCGCAGGTTGATGGCGATGATGCCACCGCTGCGGTTGGAGTCAAATTCCTCGAGGCGGGTCTTCTTCACGAGGCCATTCTTGGTGGCGAGCACAAGGTAGGGCTCGACCTGGTAGTCCGGGATCTGGATGACCTGCGCGATGTGCTCGTCCGGAAGGAAGGCGAGCAGGTTGGCGACGTGCTGGCCCTTGGCGACACGGTTCGCCTCGGGCAGCTCGTAGGCCTTCGCGCGGTAGACCCGGCCCTTGTTGGTGAAGAACAGGATCCACGAGTGCGTGGAGATCACGAAGAAGTGGCTGACGATGTCGTCCTGACGCAAGGACGCGCCGCTCACGCCCTTGCCGCCGCGCTTCTGGGACCGGTACAGGTCGACCTTCGTACGCTTCGCGTAACCAGTTCGTGTGATCGTCACCACAACGTCCTCGCGCGCGATGAGGTCCTCCATCGAGACCTCGCCGTCGAACGGGATGATCTGGGTCTTGCGGTCGTCGCCGAAGCGGGCCACGATCTCGGCCAGTTCCTCGGAGACGATCGCCCGCTGCCGCTCCGGCTTGGCCAGGATGTCCTTGAGGTCGGCGATCTCGATCTCGATCCGGGCCAGCTCGTCGATGATCTTCTGCCGCTCCAGCGCCGCCAGGCGCCGCAGCTGCATGTCCAGGATCGCGGTGGCCTGGATCTCGTCGACGTCGAGCAGCTGCATCAGGCCCTGGCGGGAGTCCTCGACGGTGGGCGAGCGCCGGATCAGGGCGATCACCTCGTCGAGCATGTCCAGCGCCTTGACCAGGCCGCGCAGGATGTGCGCGCGCTCCTCGGCCTTGCGCAGGCGGTAGGCCGTGCGCCGGCGGATGACGTCGATCTGGTGATCGACGTAGTGGCGGATGAACTGGGCCAGGTTGAGCGTGCGGGGCACCCCGTCGACCAGCGCCAGCATGTTGGCGCCGAAGGTCTCCTGCAGCTGGGTGTGCTTGTAGAGGTTGTTCAGCACGACCTTGGCGACGGCGTCGCGCTTCAGGACCAGGATCAACCGCATTCCGGTACGCCCGGAAGACTCGTCGCGGATGTCGGCGATCCCGGTGAGTTTGCCCTCCTTGACCAGCTCAGCTACCCGTTCGGCCAGGTTGTCGGGGTTCACCTGGTACGGCAGCTCGGTGACGACCAGGCACGGCCGGCCCCGGGCGTCCTCCTCGACCTCGACCACCGCGCGCATCCGGATCGAGCCACGACCGGTGCGGTAGGCGTCCTGGATCGCCTGCTGGCCGACGATCAGGCCGCGGGTCGGGAAGTCGGGTCCCTTGACGATGCCGAGGATCGCCTCGAGCGTGGTGGCCTCGTCGGCCTCCGGGTTGTCCAGGTACCACTGGACGGCGGCGGCGATCTCCCGCAGGTTGTGCGGCGGGATCTTGGTGGCCATCCCGACCGCGATGCCCTCGGAGCCGTTGACCAGCAGGTTCGGGAACCGCGCGGGCAGGATCGTGGGCTCCTTGGCCCGCCCGTCGTAGTTGTCCTGCATGTCGACGGTGTCCTCGTCGATGTCCCGCAGCATCTCCATGGCGAGCGGCGAGAGCTTCGACTCGGTGTAGCGCATGGCGGCCGGCGGGTCGTTGCCCGGCGAGCCGAAGTTGCCGTTGCCGTCGATCAGCGGGTAGCGCAGCGACCACGGCTGGCCCATCCGGACCAGGGCGTCGTAGATCGAGGAGTCACCGTGCGGGTGGTAGTTACCCATGACGTCGCCGACGACGCGGGCGCACTTGACGTAGCCGCGGTCGGGGCGGAAGCCGGCGTCGTACATCGCGTACAGGATCTTGCGGTGCACCGGCTTCAGGCCGTCCCGCACGTCCGGCAGCGCCCGCCCGACGATGACGCTCATCGCGTAGTCGAGGTACGAGCGCTGCATCTCGACCTCGAGGCCGACCGGCTCGACCCGCTGGCTCACTCCGCCGCCGGGCACGTCCTGGGGTTCCTCGGCGGGGGTCTCGGGAGTATCCGTCACAGTTAACCCTTACTAACAGTCAAACCCGACAAACGGCGTCAGGCTACGCATTTCGCTGTGGATAACGTTGTGGAAAGCGGTGATTCGCTGTGCATAACCCGAGGTGAGCGGCGTCGAGTGACGCCGCTCACCCGTGCCTCAGATGTCGAGGAACCGCACGTCCTTGGCGTTGCGCTGGATGAACGAGCGCCGCGCCTCGACGTCCTCACCCATCAGGACGCTGAACAGCTCGTCCGCGGTTGCGGCGTCGTCGAGGGTCACCTGCTTCAGCGTGCGGGAGCCCGGGTCCATCGTCGTGTCCCACAGCTCGCGGAAGTTCATCTCGCCGAGACCCTTGAACCGCTGGATGTCGTCGGGCTTGGCGTTCGGCTTCTTCTGCTGGCGCAGCTCGATCAGGCCGTCCCGCTCCCGGTCGGAGTAGGCGTACTGGGCGTCGTCGCCGCGCTTGTTCCACTTGATCTTGTAGAGCGGCGGGGCGGCCAGGTAGACGTGGCCCAGCTCGACCAGCGGCCGCATGAAGCGGAACAGCAGGGTGAGCAGCAGCGTCTGGATGTGCTGGCCGTCCACGTCGGCGTCGGCCATCAGCACCACCTTGTGGTAGCGCAGCTTGGCGACGTCGAACTCCTCGTGGATGCCGGTGCCCAGAGCCGTGATCAGCGACTGGACCTCGTTGTTCTTCAGCACCCGGTCGATCCGGGCCTTCTCCACGTTGAGGATCTTGCCGCGGATGGGCAGGATCGCCTGGATCTGGCTGTCGCGGCCCTGCTTGGCCGAGCCGCCGGCCGAGTCGCCCTCGACGATGAACAGCTCCGAGACCCGCGGGTCGGTCGACTGGCAGTCGGCCAGCTTGCCCGGCATCGAGCCGGACTCCAGCAGCGACTTGCGCCGGGCCAGCTTGCGGGCCTGCTGCGCGGCGATCCGGGCCCGGGCCGCCTGCGAGGCCTTGGTGATGATCTGCTTCGCGTCGGCCGGGTTGCGGTCGAACCAGTCGGCGATCTGCTCGTTGGCGATCTTCTGGACGAAGCTCTTCATGTTGGTGTTGCCGAGCTTGGTCTTGGTCTGACCCTCGAACTGCGGGTTGGTCAGCTTCACCGAGATGATCGCGGCCAGGCCCTCGCGGATGTCCTCGCCGGAGAGCTTCTCGTCGCCCTTGAGGAACTTCTTCTCAGCGCCGTACCGGTTGACGATGCTGGTCAGCGCGGCCCGGAAGCCCTCCTCGTGGGTGCCGCCCTCGTGGGTGTTGATCGTGTTGGCGAAGGTGTAGACCGACTCGCCGTACGACTCGTTCCACTGCATGGCGATCTCGAGGGCCATGCCCTCGTCGTTCGCCTCGGCCTCGAACTCGATCACCGTCTTGTGGATCGGCGCCTTGGTCTGGTTGAGGTGGCGCACGAAGTCGGCGATGCCGTTCTCGTACATGAAGGTGACCTCGCGGGCCTTGCCGTCCTCGTCGACGAACTCGGGCCGCCGGTCGACCAGGTTGATCGTCAGGGCCTTGTTGAGGAAGGCGTACTCCTGGATCCGGCGGTAGATCGTCTGCCAGTCGAACTCGACCGTCTCGAAGATCGTCGGGTCCGGCCAGAACTGGACCATCGAACCGGTCCGCTCGGTGGTCTCGCCCTTCTCCAGCGGGCCGGGCTTGGAGGCGGTGTAGTGCTGCCGGTAGACGTTGCCCGACTTGTGGATCTCCACGAACATCTTGGTGGAGAGGGCGTTGACGACCGAGACACCGACGCCGTGCAGACCGCCGGAGACCGCGTACGCCTTGCCGTCGAACTTGCCACCCGCGTGCAGGACCGTCAGCGCGACCTCGACGCCGGGCTTCTTCAGCTTGGGGTGCAGGTCGACCGGGAAACCGCGGCCGTTGTCGGTGACGGAGACGCCGCCGTCCGGCAGCAGGACGACGTCGATGGTGTCGCAGTAGCCCGCGAGCGCCTCGTCGACGGCGTTGTCCACAACCTCCCAGACCAGGTGGTGCAGGCCCCGCTCGCCCGTGGAACCGATGTACATACCGGGGCGCTTGCGGACCGCCTCGAGACCTTCGAGCACGGTGATGGAACCGGCACCGTATTCCTGCGTGTTCTCTGCCACCCTCGGCCACTTTCTCGCGCCGGCCCGCGCGAGGCGGGCTGGTCACGGGGTTGGCGGACGGCCGGCGGCCACCGACGGGCAGGGCGAGCCACCGGCGACGAGCCGCGGGAAGAAGGCGGACCACCGGTGGAGCCGAGCGCGCCGGTCGCCGCGGTCACCCGCGGATCGTGATCGGCTGGAAAAATCGCGTAGCGTGACGGAGTGCCGTCACGGGGCGGACTTTCCCGGTCTCCGTCGATTCTACTCCGTCGGAGCGAGTTGTAGAGGGTCCGGCACCCTCGTCCGGGTACCTCAGATTGCCGTAGCGCGATTCAGGGCCACTCCCACGAGTCCCCCTACACGGAATGCGGGCCCCCCGCAACGGCGAACCGTTCGACGCCCGGACCCCGAGGCGCGCCTCCGCGCGGGTGGGGCCACGCGCTGCGACACTGCCTGACGACAGCAGGCGACGGTGTCGTAACCTCGCCCGCGCGGCCCGGTACACGGCCGGACGGGTCCGCAGCCCGGCAGTTCGAGGAGAGGTGAGCCCGCCATGGCGCTGGACAAGGGGCTGGACAACGTCGCCGTGCACTGGCCGCGGACGAACCGGTTCTACGACCCGGTCGCCCCCGCGGAGTTCGTCGACTTCGGCGCCGTCGCGGACGCGCCGGACATCGCCGCGCCCACCGGCGCGCTCGCGCTGCACATCGCCAAGACCGGCACGGTACGGGCAACTGCCTACACGGAGCTCGTCGACCTGCTGCTGGGGCTGGAGGGTGTCCTCTACGCAACGGACGCGGCCGCGGAGGACGAGGACCCGGTCATCGACCCGGACGGCTGCGCCTGGATCGCCGGCGGGCTGGAGCGCTTCGTGGAAGGTCACCAGCCGTACGGCGACCTGGTCACCTTCGACAGCGTGGCGAACGTGATGCGGGCCGCGGTGGCCGGTGGACGCCTCGCCGAGCAGCAGCTGCGCTGGCTGGACCAGCGGCTGGCGGCGCTGCGGGACGAGGCGGGCAACGCACCGCACTGGAGCTTCGCCCGTACGGAGCTGGCTGTTCTGTCGGGCTTCTACCGTCGCTGCGCCGAGCGGGGCTTCGCGGTCTTCGCCGACTACTGAGCGGACCGGACTGTCAGCCGTACGTGTCGCGCGGGCCGCGGCCCTGCACCCGGCGGGGGCCTTTCGCCCAGGACGGCGCCGCCGGGCCGTGGATGTTGAGCTTGGTGACCACGTTGTGGCCGACCTCGGCGGCGATGCGCTTGAGGAGGTTGGCCGCGAGCAGGCGGAGCTGGGTCGCCCACGCGGTCGACTCCGCCTCCACGGTGAGCACGCCGGCGTCGAGCTTGACCGGGCGGCTGTGCTGGGCGACGTCCGGGCCGACGACCTTCTCCCAGGCGCCGAAGACCTTGGCCTCGGCGGCCGGCTTCTGCCAGCCGCGCTGCTTCATGATCCGTTCGAGCATCACGCCGAAGAGCTGCGGATCGCGCGGATCCGGCCCGGGGCCGGAATAGCCGCGCAGGCGGCGGCCGGTGCCCTCGTCATTTCCGGTACGGCGTCGCGGCGCCTGTTAAGCAGCCCGCCGTCTGGCGAGC
>NZ_JBEZGQ010000462.1:0-6421 GCF_040650095.1 Actinoplanes sp. NPDC048791
GTGGATCGAGGCCGGCGAGCCGGCGCCCCGGCCCGGCGCGGCGATCGTGATCGCGCACGGTGACGCGGACCGGGTGACGGACCCGCGGTCGTCCGCCGCGTACGCGGCCCGGATCGGCGCCTCGTTCGTGCCGGTTCCCGGCGAGACGCACACCCTGCTGCGACGGCCGGTGTTCTGGACCCGGCTCGTCACCGCCTTCGTCGCGACGGCTCTCCAGCCGGCGGCGCACGCCCGCTGACCTTCCGCCCGGTTCCGGAACCTGGCGTGGCCGGCGGGGCCACTGATCGCCCCGCGTGCCCGTTCACCTGCATCGATCCGCCTCGCGCGGCGAGAACGCGGATGAGAAAGCGCTTCCCGAGGCTCTAGCAGGCATTGACACCCGTTAACCGGCGGTTCAGAGTGACGTACCAAAGAGCGCTTTCTCATCCCCGAAGCAGTTCTGAAACCGCTCCGACACATCCCGCTGGTGTCCCCACCTCTTGATTCCCCGCAAGGAGGACCGTCCATGAGTCCTGAAGTTTTCCGAACCGGCGGGCGCCGCCTGGCGCCCGTGCGGATCGCCGCGCTCACCTTCGCGCTGCTCGGGCTGCTGGCCGCCTATCTGGTCGCCACGGTCCGCAACGCCGACGCGGCCGAGGTCGTGGTCTCCCAGGGCAAGCCGACCACCGCCTCCTCCGTCGAGTGGGAGGGCACGCCCGCCTCCGCCGCCACCGACGGCAACACCGGCACCCGCTGGTCCAGCGCCTTCGCGGCGGCCCAGTGGCTGCAGGTCGACCTCGGCGCCACGACGGCGGTCAGCAGTGTGAAGCTGAACTGGGAAGCCGCGTACGCGACCGCCTTCACGGTCCAGTTCTCCACCAACGGCACGACCTTCACCAACGCCACGGGCACGCTGCGCGGCAACGCCGGCGAGCAGACGATCACGGTCGCCGGCAACACCCGCTACGTGCGGCTCAACCTGACCGAGCGGGCCCTGGCCATCTACGGCTACTCGCTGTGGGAGTTCCAGGTCTTCGCGGGCGGCAGCACGCCGACCACCCCGCCGACCGGCCCGACCACGCCGCCGCCCGCGGGCAGCGCGACGCTGCTGTCCTACAACAAGCCGGGTGCGGCGTCGAGCGAGCAGAACGACGTCAACTGCAACCCGTGCACCGTCGGCAAGGCCTTCGACCTGGACCCGGCGACGCGCTGGGCGACCAGCTCCACCACCGGCTGGGTCGACCCCGGCTGGATCTACGTCGACCTCGGCGCCACGGCCCAGATCAGCCGGGTCGAGCTGCAGTGGGACCCGGCGTACGCGACCTCGTACAAGATCCAGGTGTCGCCGAACGCGAGCAGCTGGACCGACATCTACTCGACCACCACCGGCAAGGGCTTCAAGGAGGTGCTGAACGTCAGCGGCACCGGCCGTTACGTGCGGATGTACGGCACCGCCCGGGCGACCCCGTACGGCTACTCGCTCTACGACTTCAATGTCTACGGCACCGGTGGCGCCCCCACCGCACCGCCGGCCCAGCCCGCCGACCCGGCCTTCCCGGCCAGCCGGCTGGTCTTCAACGACGAGTTCAACGACCCGGCCGGCACCAAGCCGAGCACGGCCAAGTGGACCTACGACCCGGGCGTGCCGCAGAACGGCGAGGTCCAGTACTACACCGAGAACAGCAACAACGCGCAGATGAACGGCCAGGGCCAGCTGGTGATCGAGGCGCGTAAGGAAGCGTCCAACGGGCGCGAGTACACCTCGGCCCGGATGAACACCGGCGGCAAGTTCACCACCCAGTACGGCCGGGTCGAGGCCCGGATCAAGGTGCCGAAGGGCAACGGCCTGTGGCCCGCGTTCTGGATGATGGGCGCCGATTTCCTCACCGGCCGCCCGTGGCCGTACAACGGCGAGATCGACATCATGGAGGTCCTCGGCCGCAACACCAGCGAGGCGTACTCCACGCTGCACGCCCCGCAGTACAACGGCGCCGGCGGCTACGGCCAGAAGTACGCCACGGTGGACCTGTCACAGGACTTCCACGTCTGGGCGGCGGAGTGGGACAGCAAGGGCATCAAGTTCCTGCTCGACGGCAACCAGGTGTTCTACGCCAGCAAGGCGACCGTCGAGGCGACCCGCGGACCGTGGATCTTCGACCACCCGTTCTACGTCATCCTCAACCTGGCCGTCGGCGGCGACTTCCCCGGTCCCATCGACGCCTCCACCCCGTTCCCGGCCCGGATGCTCGTCGACTACGTCCGCGTCTACAAGTGAGCTGACCCCCGCGCCGGGGCGGGTTTCCCCGCCCGCCCCGGCCCAGGAAGGATCCCCATGCGCAAACGACCTCTGTTCACCGCGGCCGCGGTAGCGACCGTCCTCACCGGCTTCGTGGCCATCACGCAAGGCTCGGCCAGCGCCGCCGACGGGCTGCTGTCGGCGAACCGGCCGGCCACGGCCTCCTCCCTCGAGTCCGCGGCCTTCCCCGCCTCCAACGCCGTCGACGGCAACCCCGGCACCCGCTGGTCCAGCGCGTTCAGCGACCCCCAGTGGCTGCAGGTGGACCTCGGCGCCACCGCCACCCTCTCCTCGGTGGTGCTCGACTGGGAAGCCGCGTACTCGCGCACCTTCAACCTGCAGACCTCGGCCAACGGAAGTTCGTGGACCACGATCAAGGCCAACGTCGCCGGCACCGGCGGCCGGCAGACCGTCGCCGTCACCGGCTCCGGTCGCTACGTCCGCCTGCAGTCCACCGCCCGCGCCACCCAGTGGGGCGTCTCGCTGGCCGAGTTCGAGGTGTACGGCAGCGGCGGCGGCACCGCTCCCCCGCCGACGATCCCGCCCGGCGCCGTCCGGGTGGCCGAGTTCCTCGCGGACTGCCCGTTCAGCCACCGGCTGCCCGACGACCCGATCGTGTTCCCGAACATGCCGGGCGCCTCGCACATGCACAGCTTCTTCGGCAGCACGGTGACCAACGCCAACTCGACCGTCAACGACCTGTTCAACGCGAACAGCAACTGCAACCCGTCGATCGACAAGTCGTCGTACTGGATCCCGACCTTCTACAACGGCAACACCCCGGTCGAGCCGACCACCGGCATCTTCTACTACCTGGGTGAGGGCGTCCGGGACGACCTGATCGCCCAGGCCCAGCCGCTGCCGTTCGGTCTGCGGATCGTGGCCGGCAACGCCAAGGCGACCGGCCCGGCCGACGCGTCGAACTCGCGCTGGTCGTGCCTGCACGCGGGGCAGGTGGGCTCGTCGCACGACTTCGTGGAGTGCCCGGCCGGCACGATGCTGGAGTCGTACCTCGACTTCCCGCAGTGCTGGAACGGCCGCGACCTGGACTCGCCGGACCACAAGAGCCACATGGCGTACCCGGTCAACGCCGCCTGCCCGGCGACCCACCCGGTCGTCGTGCCGAAGCTGCGGCAGGTCATGCGCTACCCGGTCAGCGGCAATCCGGCCAACTTCCGGCTGGCCTCCGGCAACGGGTACAGCATGCACGGTGACTTCTTCAACGCCTGGCCGGTCGAGGAGATGGCCCGCCGGGTGAACGACTGCATCCGGATCATCGTCAAGTGCGGCACGAACGGACGGCCGTGAGATGACGTCCGCAGCCGCCGGGGCTCGTCGCCGCCCCGGCGGCTCCGGGCGTGAAAGCGCTCTCAAGCGGAAAACGCCTGGTGCTATAACAGACGCCATGACTACCCGGCCCTCCCGCGCAGGGCAGCACCCGACGATGGACCAGGTCGCCGAGGCGGCCGGGGTGTCGCGGGCCACCGTCTCCCGGGTGATCAACGGCGCCCCCAGCGTCGACGCCAAGATCCGCGAGATCGTCCAGCGCGCCATCGCCGACACCGGCTACGTGCCCAACGTGGCGGCCCGCTCGCTGGTCACCCGCAAGTCGAACTCCGTGGCCCTGGTGATCTCCGAGCCCGACCGGCCGCACAACTCCTCGTTCCTCAACCGGATCTTCACGGATCCGTACTTCGGCCGGATCACCGCCGGCGCCACCGGCGCGCTGCGCCCGCACGACGTGCACCTGGTGATCATCCCGACCGACTCGACGGACCACCACCACGTCATCCGTTACCTGCGCCAGGGCCACGTCGACGGGGTGCTGCTGATCAGCAGCCACGAGCAGGACCCGCTGCCCCGGCAGGTGCACGAGCTCGGCATCCCGGCGGTCGTCTCGGCCCGGCCCGCGTCGCCGCTGGCCGCCAGCTTCGTCGACGTCGACCAGCGGCTCGGCGCCCGGCTCGCCGCCGAGCACCTGCTCAGCCGGGGCTGCCGCCGGCTGGCCACGATCAGCGGGCCGCTGGACATCCCGGCCGGCTCCGACCGGCTCGACGGCTTCCGGTCCTTCCTGGCCAACCGCGGCCTGGGCGACGTGCCGTCGATCGAGGGCGACTTCACCCGGCACGGCGGCGAGGAATGCGCCCGCCGGCTGCTGGCCGAGCACCCCGACATCGACGGCCTGTTCGTGGCCAGCGACCTGATGAGCGAGGGCGCGCTGCGCGCGGTGCAGGATCTCGGCCGCCGGGTCCCCGACGACATCGCCGTGGTCGGCTTCGACGACAGCAGCGCCGCTCTGGACTGCCGGCCGCTGCTGACCACCATCCGGCAGCCGGTCGAGGAGATGGCCGCCGAGATGGCAGAGGTGCTGATGGCCCACATCGCCTCGCCCGGCCGGCTGCCGCGCTCGGTGACCTTCCAGCCGACGCTGGTGATCCGCGAGTCCGCGTGAAGCCCGGTCGACGACATCGGCCATCATGACCGCGTGGGCGACCTTGCGATCAATCTCCTGGCCAGCGTCATCGCCGGTACGGCCGTCTGGCTCGCCGGCTTCCTGCTGCGCCGCCGCAAGCTGAGCCGCGAACGCGCCTTCTTCGGTCTCACCGAGGGCGCGAGCTGCCTGCTGGTGGTGTCCCGGCACGCCTCGTCGCCGCGCGAGTTCAGCGTGCACCGCCGCGACGTCGCCGCGCTGGTGGAGCTGGCGACCATCGCCCGCGAGTGCGGCGCGCACGCCGACCGGGTCGGGGAGAACCAGCCGACCGGTGAGATCGGCCGGCTCACCGAGTTCTGCGTCGGCGGCCCCGGCGGCGCCAGCCCGCGCAGCGCCACCCACGTACGCACGATCCTGCGCGGCGTGACGTACGCGATCTTCGACGACGAGAAGCCCCGGCTGTCGTTCACCGTCGGCGGCACCGAGTACGTCCTCACCCCGGAGACCAGCTACGTCCTGCTCGCCCGGTGCTGGGGACCGGCGGGTGGGCACCCGGTGTTCTTCATCGGTGGCCTGAGCGCGGGCAGCAACCTCGCCGGCGCCCGCTACCTGGCCGCCAACCACCCCGAGCTGGCCCGCCGGTACGGCGCCGACCGCCCCTTCGCGCTGGTGCTGCGCATCGTCGAGCCGGCCGCCTACGGCACCGACTTCACCGAGCTCGCGGCCGACGTGACCGACGTCGCGTTCCAGCCGGTCCCGCAGCCGGCGGAGTAGAACAGAGTCATGGACATTCTCGTCGCCGGCGGCCACGGCAAGGTCGCTCTCCGCCTGCTCCGTCTGCTGGCCGGCCAGGGGCACACCGCCCGGGGCCTCATCCGCTCACCCGCCCAGGCCGCCGACCTCACCGCGCTCGGTGCGGTCCCGGTCGTCGGTGACCTGGAGAACGACGCGACGCTGGACGCGTACGTGAAGGGCGCCGACGCCGTGGTGTTCGCGGCCGGCGCCGGGCCGGGCAGCGGGGCCGCACGCAAGCGGACGGTCGACCTGGGCGGTGCGGTCAAGCTGGCCGACGCGGCCCGCGCCACCGGGGTACGCCGCTACGTCATGGTCTCCTCGATCGGCGCCGACCGGCCGGACTCCGCGGGCGAGTCGATGCGGGCGTACCTGCAGGCCAAGGCCGAAGCCGACGACTATGTCCGGGCGAGCGGCCTCGACTTCACGATCGTGCGCCCGGGCTCGCTCACCGACGATCCCGGCACCGGCCTGGTCCGGGTCTCGGCCGAGCTGGGCAACCGGGGACCGGTGCCGCGGGACGACGTGGCGGCGGTGCTGGCCGCCGTGCTGACCACGCCCGCCACCGTCGGCACCACGTTCGAGCTGTTCGCCGGCGACACCCCGATCCCGGAAGCGCTGGCCGCGCTGTAGTCACGCCGTCAGCAGGTCCTGCCGCTCGCGCATCAGTCCGCTCCAGTGAGCGCGGGCCGCCTCGGTGCGCCCGGCGACGTCCTGGCGTACCTCCGCGACCACCGCGGCCGACCCGTCGGTGTTGCGGATCGCCTGGTTGATCTGGTCCCGCATGAGCAGGTCCGAGAAGAAGACCTGCGCGACGCCGGTCGGCGGGACGACCGGCCGCGGGGCATGGCCCAGCGGCCGGGCCAGGCCGACGTCGGCCAGCTCGGTGTGCAGCACCTCGAGGCACCGGTCGGCGTGGGCCG
>NZ_JBEZGQ010000463.1:0-6397 GCF_040650095.1 Actinoplanes sp. NPDC048791
GCGAACTCCTCCTCGACCTCGCCCCGCGGCATCGGCGCGGGTGCGGTGACCTGGCCGGTGACCTGGACGTCGGCCCAACCGGCGGGACCACGCACCGTGACGGTGCCGTCGAGCCAGTCGGACGCGGGCAGCCAGCCGATCCGCAACCGGCGGCCGTTCAGCACGGCTCGCAACCCCGGCCCCGAAACAGTGACGGCGGCCGCGGCAGCCAGCGGCGGTCCTTCGACGAGAACCTCCGCGACCAGCCGGGGTGTCCCCGGTGCGACCTGGCCGAAGTGGACCTGATCCGGATTGAGCCGCAGGGCGGTCCGCTCCAGGGCGGCGGCAGCGGCAGCGGCGATGCTGCGGCTGTCCTCCTGGGTCAGCCGCATCAGCGTGCGCCGGGCGGCAGCTGCCATGGCGAGATCGGAACCGTTCGCGAGCCGCTCCAGCTCGCCCACACCTTTCAAGCGAGTCTCACGGACCGAACTGTCGATCTCGGTCAGCACCTGCGTCGGCAAGACTTTTTCACTCATAGTGTCCCCGGAGTCATTCTGCGTGACGATCGCCATCGACGGAACCCTCAGCCCGAAATTGGCACCTGACGATCAATCGACTCCCCGGCGGCGCTCCGGCTATATTTGGTAGAGCTTCACTCTATTCAACTAGCGGGACGGGATCCGAACACGTGACCAGACTCCAGCGCACGTCAGCGCTCGCCGCCCTGATCCTCGGCGGCATCACCGTCCTGTCCGGCTGCGGCGGTGCTGCCGAGCAGGCCGCCGACCAGGCCCCGCCCCCGGCGCAGGCGACGACAGCACCGGCCGAGGAGGACTGCGGCGACATTGCGGCCACGGTCCGGAAGCACCTGAGCAGCTCGGAGGTCTCCGACGTGATCGTGGAAGGGCAGTGCACGACCGTGGTGATCGCTACCGAGCTGGACGACGAGGACACCGCGACCGGCAAGGAACTTTGCGAGGCGGCCGGGAAGGTCGCGTACACCGGCGACATCAACTCGGTCAACGTGGTGAGCAAGGCGGGCACCGAGCTCTCCACCGGCATCCCCGGTGCGAGCTGCCTGCCGTGACCCGCAGAGCACCGGCCGGCGTCGACCCGGGCGCCCGGCGGCCGCTCGACGAGCGACCGCCGGAGACCGTCGGTCAACAGGACAGCCTGGCGGCCGCGCCCTCCTTGATGTCCAGCTTGGATTCCAGGTAAGGCACCCGGTTGCCCGCCGGTGTCTTGCTGAAGCCGAGCTGCACATGGGTCATCCTGGCGATGACGCGATAAGTGTGCGAACCGGCGCGGCACGGCGTCTGCAGATCCCGGGCCACCACGCCGTTCTCGGGAAGGTCGATGACCGGAGTCTGGGTCCGGGAATGCCAATTGCACCCCCAGAATCCACACACCTTGCTCTCGAGTCGGAACTGCACCTTTCCTTTCGCGCAGGAGCTCAATCCGGAAACGGAGATCCGGCCGTTCCCGACCACCGGGCGCGGGCCCGATCCGATCGGGCCGAAGAAGAACTTGGGTGCCGGAAGCTGCGTGTTGTAGCGCCCGAGCCCGAACGGGTTGCTGCAGCCGAGTCGCGCCTGCTCGGGCGGGGCGGCCTGGACGGGCCCGGTCAACAGGGCCGAGGCCAGCAGGGCGGCCGCGGTGGCCGCGAGCAGGAAGCGGCCGGACAGTCGCCGGCCTCGTGCCGTCCGCTCGCCGGTCGTCGTCTGCCGAGGCCGGAGAATCTTGATCATGGGGACTCCTGTGCCGTTGCGGAAATGCGCCAGAACTGCTTCCACACTCAACCGGTCAGATCCCTGGGGCAAGCTCGTTAATCCATTCGGAAATGACATGCACGCGATAGCCGTCAACCGTCCGGACAGCCGTGAATTCGAGTTGTCGGCGGTTCGGCCTATTGCCGGCAGGTGGCGGGTCCGCCGGAACCGACCGGCCTCGATGGCAGACTGGGCCCGTGGTGACCTACGTCCGCTCGTACTGGCCCGAGCGCCGGCCGCAACGACAGCGCCGCCGGGCCGACCGGGACGCGGCCCGGTGGACGTACGACGAAGTGGGCGCTGATCAGGAAGTGCTGCGCCGCATCGAGATGCGCGCCGACGACGGGACCTACCTCGCGGCGGTCGACCATGCCGAGGTGCGCAGTGTCGGGACGAATCCGCAGGAGATGGCGGCCGACACCTTCGAGGAGTTGTGGCGGCTGGCCCGCTGCCAGCTCAACGGCGAGGCGGAGGTCTGGATCGAGCAGGTCTGCCCGGCCGTGGAGGACGGACTCCCGGTGGTCGTCCGCTGCGTCGGGGGCCGGGTCCGCCCGGGCAGCCGGTTCCTCCGGGTACGCGAGACCGGCGAGCCCGTGACCATCACCGTGGTCCGGATCCAGCGCTACGACCGCGACGTCGCCGAGCTGACCCCGCTGCACACCGGAGTGCTCATCCTGTCGAGCACCGGCTCCCCGTGGGTACTGGCGGGCCACCACCTCGAGGGCCGTACGGTCTGATCGACGTCGACCTATTGACAGCGATGCCACCCCGGCGCAGAGTTCGCTGCACTGTGTGACGTGCTTGTTACGTGATCAGGGGGTCGGCCATGTCCCGGCATGTCGGTGGCACCCGTTTCGCGGGCTTATTCGCCTTCCTGCTGCTCCTGGTGGCCACTCCCGGCACCGCACTCGCCGCGCCCCGGGCGCCGGAGGTCCACGGGCAGACCGTCCGGGCCGGTCACCTGCGCGTGCAGGTGCTCACCCCCACCCTGCTGCGGCTGGAGTACGCGGCCGACGACACCTTCGAGAACCGTCCCACCTTCAACGCCGTCAACCGCGATCCCGGGCGGACCTGGTTCACCGCCTCGACGCGAGGTGGTGAGCTGCGGGTGCGTACCGCCGCGGTGACCTTGCGCTATCGGCTCGACAGCGGCCCGGTCTCAGCGGCGAACACCACGATGGAGTTGCGGGTCGGCCGGCGGACGACCAGCGTGCACCCCGAATTCGGCTCGCCCGCGCGGGACGATGCGCTCGGCGGCTGGTACCGGGGCATGGACTACTACGAGGGGCAGGCCGGGCCGGTCGACCAGCTGACCCTGCACCCGGGCATGCTCAACCGCAGCGGCTGGTATCTGCTCGACGACACCCGCACCGCGGTGCGTACCGGTCAGAACTGGGTCTCGGCGCGGCCGGCGCGCACCGGCAGCTACCAGGACGGCTACCTGTTCGGCTACGGCCACGACTACCGGCGCGGGCTGGCCGACCTCCGGGCGCTCACCGGGCCGTCGCTGCTCCCGCCGAAGTGGGCGTTCGGCACCTGGTTCTCCAAGTACCAGGCCTACAGCGCCGAGGACTACGAGCAGCGGCTGCTGCCCGCCTTCCGCGAACACGACGTGCCGCTCGACTCCCTGGTGCTCGACACGGACTGGAAGGCGCCGAACCAGTGGGCCGGCTGGAACTGGAACACCGGGCTGTTCCCGAAACCCGACGAGTTCCTCGACGGCCTGGACCGCCGGGGCATCGCCGCGACCCTGAACGTGCACGCCGCCATCTCCGGCGACGACCCGCGTTTCGCCGAGGCCCAGGCCACCGCGAAGGGCAAGCTCACGCCCGCGGCGAGCAGCTTCGCGCCGAACCCGTACCGCTTCGACTGGACCGATCCGGACCAGGCCGCCGCCTGGACCCAGCTGCACAGACCCTTCGAGAACCAGGGTGTACGCCAGTGGTGGCTGGACTACTGCTGCGACGACAGCACCGTGAGCACGCCCGGCGTCACCGCTGACAGCTGGGTCAACGAGCTGTACCGGCGCGACGGGGAGGCACGCGGGCTGCGGGGCTTCTCGCTGTCGCGGATCGGGGCCTCCTTCCCGGCGTACACGACGCCCGGCCCGTCCGGCCCGTGGGCCGAGCACCGCAGCACCGTGCACTTCACCGGCGACACCCGGCCGGACTGGGAGACGCTGCGGTTCGCCGCGGCGATGACCCCGGCCGAGGCCAGCATCGGGGTGTCGTACGTCAGCCACGACATCGGCAGCTTCGCCGGCAAGCACCTGCCCGACGACCTCTACCTGCGGTGGGTGCAGCTGGGCGCGTTCCAGCCGATCCTGCGGCTGCACTCCGACCACGGCGACCGGCTGCCCTGGGAGTACGCGGACACGGTCGGCGAGCCGGCGGAGGACTTCCTGCGCCTGCGCGAGTCGCTGGTGCCGTACCTGTACACGGCGGCGCGGCAGACCTACGACACCGGACTGCCGATGGCCCGGGCGCTGTACCTCGACTGGCCCGAGCTCGACGAGGCGTACCGGCACGACACCCAGTACCTGCTGGGCGACTCGCTGCTGGTCGCGCCGGTGACCGCGCCGGGGCTGAGCACCACCACGCCGGTGTGGTTCCCGCCGGGCACGTGGACCGACATCTTCACCGGGGAGACGTTCCGCGGGCCGGCGACCCGTACGGTCGCCGCGACCCCGGACCACATGCCGGTGTACGCCCGCGCCGGCGGCATCGTGGCCGGAGCGCACCCGGCGGCCAACGTGGCCGGGCAGGCCCGCGACCGCCTCCGGCTCACCGTCTACCCGCACGCGTCAGGCCGCACCACCGTGTACGACGACGCGGGCGAGGGCCTCGGCTACCGCAGCGGGCAGCAGGTCCGGATCCCGGTGCGCTACGACGAAGGCCGCCGCTCGGCCCTCACCGTCGGCCCGGTCACCGGCACCTACCCGGGTGCTCCGGCCGCGCGCCGCTACACGGTCGAGTTCGCCGGCGTCTCCCGCCCCCACGTCGTCACCGTCGCCGGGCGTCCCGCACGGTTCACCTACGACAGCGGCAAGCGTCTGCTCACCGTGGAGGCGCCGGCCACGGCGGGCACCCGGTCGGTGACCGTCACCCACGACGGCCGCCCGCTCACCGTGGCGCAGCAGCCCGCCGTCGACCTGACCTTCACCGCGCCGGACGGGCTGCAGTCAGGGGCGACCAGCCGGCTGGTGACGACCGCGCGGAACCGGGGCCCGGGTGCGATCAGCGCGCTCGCGGCGACGGTGACCGCCCCCGAGGGCTGGGTGATCACCCCGCGGACACCGGTCACCGCGGCGTCGCTCGCGCCCGGGGCCACTTTCACCGTCACGTACGACGTCACGCCGGTGGGCCCGTCACCGCGTACCGCTGATGTCGTCGCCCGGCTCGCGTACCGCAATCCCGACGGCAGCAGCGCGAGCTTGCCCGCCTCCCTGAGCGTCCCGGTGCGGCCGGTCGATGTCACTTTCCGCGTGCGTGCCCCGGCGGGCACGCCGGCGGACGCGACGCTCTACGTGCCCGGCAACATCGCCCAGCTGGGGCCGTGGGATCCCGCCAAGCAGGCGATGACCAACCGCGGCGACGGGATCTGGGAGGCCACCATCACCGTGCTGGACGGGACGGACATCCAGTACAAGTACACCCGCGGCAGCTGGGAGACCGTCGAGGAGTGGGGATCGATCACCGGCACCAACAACCGCAACGTCACAGTGGACGGTGGCATCACCCGCACCATGCTGGTCGACGACACCTCCACCGCGTGGGGCGAGCCCGGCGTGCCGGACACCCACCTGGCCGTCCAGTACTGGCGTGACCCGCTGGTCGTGACCACCACCACGACCGCGACCGCGGCCACGATCGTGTTCCAGCGTGACATCCAGCCGGCCGGCGCCGACTACAGCGGCTCGGTGACGGTCACCGGCCCGGGCGGCGCGGTGCCGGGCACGGCGGCCGAGACCACGCCGGGAACGCTGGTGTGGACACCGGCGACCCCGCTGGCGGCCGGGTCGTACACGCTCACGGTCGCGCAGGTGAGCAGCACCGGCGCCGCGGGCGTGCCGATCCGCGAGCCGTACACGACAACCTTCACGGTGGGCTGAGCGGCGCGGTCAGTTCCGTCACGGCGTCGATGAGCTGCCGCCCGTCGAGCAGCGACGCATCGTTGTGGTCCGCGCCCTCGACCACGACAACCCGTACCGGTCCCGCCGCGCTGTCGGCCACGGCCCTGCTCTGCGTAGGCGGGACGACCGAGTCGGCCGTTCCGTAGACGACCAGCGTCGGTGCCGTGATCCCGCCGATGTGGTCCCGCACCGGGAACCGGTCGCGCATGAGCAGCCGTACCGGAAGGAACGGATGGTGCTCCTGACCAGCCGCCGGCAGGTCGATGAACGGTGACCGCAGGATCAGCCCGGCCGGCGGCTGCCGGGCCGCCAGGGCCGTCACCACGGCCGCGCCCAGGCTCTCGCCGAAGTAGAACAGCCGCTCGGCCGGGATCCCGGCCCGGTCGACGAGGTAGGCCCGGGCCGCGTCGACGTCCTGGGCCAGGCCCTCCTCGGTCGGGCTGCCGGGGTAGCCGCCGTAGCCGCGGTAGTCGACGAGCAGCACGGTGAGACCGCGCCCGGCCAGCGCCGCGGCTAG
>NZ_JBEZGQ010000464.1:0-6382 GCF_040650095.1 Actinoplanes sp. NPDC048791
CTCCCGCACGGCGGCCTCGATGGCCGGGAAGTCCATGTGGACAGCGCGGTTCTCGGCCGAGCCGAGGTACTCGAACGGTCCGGAGTCCGCCAGCGTCCGCATCGGCACGCCGATGAGCTTGAGGTTGCGGTACGCGCCCTTGTCGAGCATCGACACCGCGTGCCGGACGCCGTGGCGCCGGCCCATGACCAGGAAGGTGCGGTAGATCATCGTGCTGACCAGCAGCGCCGACCGGCGGCCGCGGTACTGCGGGAGGACCGCGAGGGTGGCGCAGTCCCACACCTTCTCACCGTTCATACCGTGCGCGGCCAGGATGGTGGCGACGTCCGCGCCGACGTGCGGCGGGGCGTCGTCGACGGTCTTGACCCCGGCGCCGTGGCTCTCGATCATGCGGGCCACGCCGGCCGGCACGCCGCGCCTACGGTCGATGACCACGAAGAACAGGCTGCGCGCCTCGTACGGGCCGTACTCGGCTGCCATCACCGTGGCGTCGTTACCGAAGGTCTCGGAGAAGACCTGGCGTTCCAGGGCCCGGCCGACCCCGGCCAGGTCGCTGTCCGGCCCGACGACCGCCGTCACGAACCGGCCGCTCGTGGGGTGCGCGGCCAGGAACTCGGCGGTGATGCGCCGCACCGCGGCCGGGTCGAGGTCGTAGCGGGCGGTCGTGGTCGGGCCCATGCTCAGAACTCCTTGGCGACGAGCTCGGTGGTCCGGAAGTACTCCTTGGTGAAGTCGATGACCGTCTGCGGGTCGAAGGCCTTGCAGGTGTAGATGTCCACGCTGAAGAACGAGATCGGGCGCTCCCACGAGTAGAAGTGCGCGCCGGAGGTCTCCCAGTGGATCCAGCCGGCCCAGCCGTACAGGTCGCTGACGTGGGTGACCGGCTCGATGATCGTGATCATGTCGGTCACGTCCGAGAGCTTCTTCAAGTAGTCCTTGATGTGCTCATCGGTGATCACGAACGTCGGGTACCCCTCGACGACCATGCGCTGGCGGGTGATGGTCGGGGCGAGGTCCTTGAAATCCAGCATGTCGGCGGTGCCTTCCGGGTGCGGGGGGATCGGGAGCGGGGCGGTGGCGGTGCGGGTCACCACGAGGGAGCCGTGCTGGGCCGCGGCCGCACCGGCGGCTTGGGAGCGCGGTCCTTCACCGACTGTGACCGCATGTCATCACTCTTGGTGGTGGCCTGAGTCGCGGAGAGCGGCATGTCGGTTCCTTCGGGGTGACAGTTGCGCAGCGTGTGGGGCTTTTGGGGGAGAAGCCTGACTCGCTCGCTTCTGTCACCAAATCTACCGCAGCGCTACGCAGGGTCAACTGACCACTGAGCTGCGGTGCCGCTGACCGGGCGGCCATCACCGCCTGCCCGAACGTGCGGGGTCACGGCACAGGGACCCCAACAGGTCTATCTCGCCTCACAGGATTCGCCCAGCAGCACGGAAGCGGGCAGTGTCCGGACGGAAGACCCGAAAGCTGGGTGCGGCGGCCCTGACCAGCAGAGACAGCTCGGAACCACCGATGTCCGAATAGTCGCAGTGGTACGGATCACTCGCAATATCGTCACTCTGCGTGCTTTCCGGGGTGCAGCCCGGTTATATCTGGCGCCACCGGGTGCCGACACCACGCAATGTAGTCAGTCGGCGGCTCAGCATGACGCGCTGTCCGGCGGATATCCGGTGGTCAGGCCGGCGACGCCTGGCCATACTCGCCGGGTGCGCTCTCCCGAGGCGGTCGGCACCCTGCAGTGGCTGGCGGGGCACGGGGTCACTCCCCTGGGCCCGGGCCGCTGGCTCGAGACGGATTCGTCCGGAGACCGGGAGCTGACCGACAACGAGCTGGCCCACGAATGGGCCGACGGTGTCCTCTCCGACGACGAGCCGGCCCCGCTGGACCGGCTGCGGAACGGGCTCGGCCTGCTCGATCTGGTCGACGAGTACTGGGTGACCTTCGAGTTGAACGTCTTCCTGGCCGAGCAGGACGACCCGGCGGTCACCGCGGCCTTCTGGGCCGGCTACCGGCAGCGCCTGGAGAGGACCGAGCCGCTCGCCCAGGTGCCGTACTCGCTGTGGGTCGACTGGTTCGAGGACCGCGCGACCGTCGACGTCGCCTTCGCCGCCGTCATCGGCGACGACGTCCGCGAGCTGCGGGAGCAGGGACGGCTGCGCGAGCTCGCTGCCGGACCGCTGCACCGCCGGGCGGCCATGGTCCTGGGCCATTCCGGGCCGGTGCCGTGGGACCGCAAACACGACGTGCTGCAGGCCGTCGCGACCGTGCCGGAGCTGGCGCCGGCGGTGCTCCAGGCCCTGCTGGGCGGTTACCACGACAGCTACGGCGACCTGGAACCGGACGCGGCGCTCGCCCTGCTCAACGGCCTGGACCTGCCGCCGGACACCGAAGACCTCGCAACACTGCGCGCGGTGCTGACCGCCGGAGGCCGCAGACACCGCGACGATCGCGACCTGTGGGACAGGGTCCAGCCGGGTTGAGCGGAGACAGACATGGCGGAGCGCGTCCTCGTGGGACGGGCTCCGCCATGGACGGTCTCTCGGTACTGATCCGCCGGTGATGGTGGCGGGCCCCGGAGACCGGGCGTTATGTGACCGACGCTAGGCCAGGTCGATCATGAGCGGCGAGCCGGGCCCGGTGTTCGTGACCCGCCTCTCACACTCTCAGTAGGCGAGTTCGGTGCGCAGGTCGTGGGCGCCGTCCTGGCGGGTCGCCTCGTAGTAGATGCGCTGGCGGCCGTCGGGCATCGTCACCAGGCTCAGGTAGCGCAGGCCGTTGGGGGCGTACGGGCTGCCCACCGGCTCGCCGTCCTCCGCGGTCAGCTCGCCGAAGCTGCCGTCGGGCAGGCGCACACCGCGGGCCGTGCCGGTGCGCTCCTCCCAGTTCTCCCCCGCGGTGGCCCGGCCGTCGTACGCCGCCACGATGGTGTCGCCGTCGACGGACACCGACGAGACGCGCACGCCGCGCGCGTCCCACCGGCCCGCGCGACCGGCCAGCGCCGTGCCCCGCCAGGTCCAGTGCACCCCGTCGGGGCTGGTCGCGTATTCCGTGGTCATCCGGTCGGCGTCGTCCCACGACTCGAGCGGGTGCACCGACGCCCAGAGGTGCCAGCCGGACTCGTCGTGGTGCAGCACCGGGTCCTTGACGCCGACCGTCTCGTCGCCGGCCAGCACAGTGCGCGGGGTGGCCGTGGCCAGCCCTTCCGGGGTGTCGGCCTCGAGCAGGTCGACCCGCCAGTGCTTGGTGCCGGGCGTGGCGGCACTGACGTAGAGCCGCCACCGGCCCTGCGGGGTGCGGACCAGCGCCGGGCGCTCCAGCGACTCGGCGCCGAATGCGTCCTTGCCCACCTCGGCCACGACCGTGAAGTGCAGGCCGTCGGCCGAGCGGGCGACGACGTTGGAGATCCCCCGGCCCTCACCGATCGGAAGGCGCAACCTGTACGCCAGGTAGACCTCACCGTCCGCGACGATCGAGGACGGCGCGCCGGCCCACGCTCCCGGCTCGTCACCGGGCGGCTCCACCACCACCGTGGCGTCTTCCCAGCGAGGCAACGGCAGGGCTTGAGTTCCGATGGACAAGGCGGCTCCGTTTCGTGGCGTCAGCGACACAGCGAAGAGTATCGGGTCAAGTTTGCATCATCTATGGGGAAGATAGGGATTCCCCGGCAGGTTACCGGGTGCGGGCGTGTCGGTCCACGGAGAGCCAGTCGTCGTAGCTCTCGCCCGTCACGTCCTGCAGCAGCGCTATGTCGTCAACGAACAAGGGCAGCAGCGCGGCACGCTCCTGCGGGGTGGTCACCGGCCGGGCGCCCTGCTTGCGGTGCAGCACAGTCAGGATCGGGCCGCGGGCGGCCAGGCGCAGCGGTACGGGGAACCGGTGGCCGAACTGCCCGCCGGCCCGCAGCAGTCCGCGCAGCACCCGGTTGACGCCGTTGTCCTCGACGACGTGGCGGTTCACGTTCTCCCGGGGGATCTCGAGCAGCACGCCGGTCGGCACGCCGAGGAAGTCGCAGACCCGGTCCAGGGTGGCGGCGGGCGCGTCCTTGAGCTCGCGGTACCGCAGCAGCAGGACCTGCTCACGCGGGAACACCTTGTAGAGGTGCTGCACCTGGCGGCCGTAGAGCCCGAGGCTGATGTAGTGCCAGAAGTCGGCCCAGCCGTCCGCCTTGCGCTGCTCCTCGGCCCGGCAGGCGGTGAGGAAG
Source organism: Actinoplanes sp. NPDC048791 (assembly GCF_040650095.1). Taxonomy (NCBI): domain Bacteria; kingdom Bacillati; phylum Actinomycetota; class Actinomycetes; order Micromonosporales; family Micromonosporaceae; genus Actinoplanes; species Actinoplanes sp. NPDC048791. Next base: position 4,205 of record NZ_JBEZGQ010000464.1, read on the forward strand.
TCGGCCTCCGGCTCCAGGCCCGCGTTCCACAGGTGGGTCCAGTTGGAGTGGGCCCGGTCCACCGGGTCGCGCAGCAGCAGGATCAGCTTGGCGTCCGGGACCAGGGCCTGGATGCGGTCGTGGGCGTCCAGGTCGTACAGGTAGAAGGGGGTGGCCTCGCCCCGCAGCGTGCCCGGCGGCGCGGGCGCGAACAGCGCCTCGTAGTCGGCGCGGCGCCACACGTGCTCCTGGTAGGTCTGCACGTCGCCCGGCCCGCCGAGCCTGGGCGGCGGCCCGTCGGAGAGGAAGAACTTCGGCTCCTTGACCCTGGACAGGTAGAGCTGAGGATGCCGGACCAGCGCGGCGTGCAGGGCCGTGGTGCCCGCTTTGGGGACGCCGGCGATCAGGAAGTCCGGGAGCGGCATAGGGGCTACCTCCTCGTACGGTGCGGCGGCGCCACCCGGCGAGGTGTGCGGCGCCCCGCGAAAGTAGAAGTTAGCCTACAGAAACAGTAGGTTTTCGCGACCCGGTGTCCACACCGTGAGCAGGGTAGGTACCCGCCTGCGGCGCGACCACTCCCCGCGGCGCTCCCGGATCCCAGGTCAGGCGCGCCGGTGCCACCAGCGACGACGGCGGTAGCGCGGGCACACCTCGGGGCCGCAGAAGGTGCATTCGGTGCCGGCGCGATGGTGCTCGTGGGCGGATCGCTGATGGCCGCAGACACACAGCGCGTCGGTCGCCGTCACCGGGTCACCCACGGTGTCGACGACCGTGCGGTACGGCGCGGAGCCGGCTCGGACGTCACCGGGACAACTTATCCATCGACCGCCCCGGGCACCGCCCCGGCCCAGATCTAACCCGTTTGCACCCGAGGAACTACAGCGCGTCACATTACCGAGAGTGATTCGGATCACTCGGCGTTATCCGACATTTGGACTATGCCCCATTCGCTGCCGCGGATCCATCGAATGGCCCGCAATGGCGCCGGAACGCCTCTCTCCGGCCGCCACTACCTCAGTGTCCGTTACTGGTTGTGACGACTGGGGCTTGCGTACGATCTTGTTGCCCATGTGAATAACCCCAGGTCATTCGATTGGTCAGGGTTCACCGCACGGGCATCGTCACCCTGGCCCTTTGGTTAGTTGACGCTACGTAGCGTGTTGCTAGATTTGGCGGCAGAAGCGAGCGACCTGCGTTTCCCTCCCCGGAAACCGCCGATTACGTCGCAACTGCCGCCCCCGAAGGGACCGACATGCAGCTTTCCACGACCTCGGGAAACACGCCGAGTAACGGGCAGCCGTCACCGACCGTAAGCGTCGTGATTCCGACCTTGAACGAGGAGCGGAACCTGCCGCACGTGTTCGCCAAACTGCCCGACGGCATCGACGAGGTGATCGTGGTCGACGGCGGATCCCGGGACCGCACGGTCGCCGTGGCCCGCGAGCTGCGCCCGGACGTGGTGATCGTGCAGCAGACCCGTACCGGTAAGGGCAACGCCCTGGCCTGCGGCTTCGCCGCCTGCACGGGCGACATCATCGTGATGATCGACGCCGACGGCTCGACCGACCCGGCCGAGATCCCGAGCTTCGTCGCCGAGCTGGTGGCCGGCGCCGACTTCGTCAAGGGCTCGCGCTTCGACAAGGGCGGGCACAGCCACGACATCACCAAGCTGCGCAAGCTCGGCAACGACGGCCTCAACCTGGTGGTGAACGTCCTGTTCAAGACCCGGTTCACCGACCTCTGCTACGGCTACAACGCCTTCTGGCGCCGGGTCGTGCCGACCCTGGCCCTGCCCGACCCGGCCCTGCCGCGGCCCACCGACGGCAGCAAGCTCTGGGGCGACGGGTTCGAGATCGAAACCATGATCAACATCCGGGCCGCCGCCGACGGGATGAAGGTCGGCGAGGTCGGCAGCGTCGAGCACGCCCGCATCCACGGCCAGAGCAACCTGAACACCTTCCGGGACGGCTTCCGGGTGCTGCGCACCATCTTCAGCGAGTACGGCCGGATGCGCCGTCAGCGCCGCAACGGCAGCCAGGGCACCGGCGTCATCCTGCACCAGCACCCGACCGCCACCCCGGCCGGCACCGCCCCGATGCGCGCGCTGAACAAGGTCGTCAACCGCCCGCCGGTCGCCGGCGTCGCCCCGGCCGGCGACCCCCGCCAGCACGTCGCGCACCTCAACCGGGGCCTGCGCCG
>NZ_JBEZGQ010000465.1:0-6377 GCF_040650095.1 Actinoplanes sp. NPDC048791
GTGACCGCGATGGCAGCGGGACGGCTGGCGGCCGAACGCCCCCACCGGCACGTGGGCGCCACCGGCGTCGTCCGGACCGGGGCCGTGCTGGCCGGCGTGAGCATCGGCATCGTGGTGCTCAGTGCCCCGACGCCCTGGGGCTACGTGGGCGCGGTCGGATGGGGAGTGGGGATCTGCTGGGTCTTCCCCGCGGCCCTGACCGCGGCGGGCGACGTGGGAACCGCCGCCACCGTCGCCCACATGACGGCAGTCGGCTACAGCGCGAGCATCTTCGGGCCGCTGGCGATCGGCTGGCTGGCCCACGGCGCCGGCCTGGGGTCGGCGCTGGTCACGCTACTGCCACTGGCTCTCGCGGTGAGCCTGCTGGCATCGGTGCTGGCGGGCGCGGCGCCCCGGTCCGCCGGGTGATCTGCTGCAGGCCGAACCGGGTCAGCGCGACGTCGACCGGCGTCATCCCGGCCGGCAGGCGCCGGATCGGCCGCATCCCGTTCATGAAGCCGCGCCACCGCACCCGGTCCCGTTGCCAAGCGGCGATGTACTCGGTGCACTGATCCGCCCGGATGAACTGCAAGCGGCCCCGCGCGGCGGTCAACGACTCGAGGATCTGCTTGCCCTGGGTCTCACTCGGGTCGAGGCGTTCCTGGATGGTCATGATGAGCTCCAGCCGCGTGGTGAGGTACTCCGTCCAGTAACCGGGACCGGCGTCGCCGATCCTCAGCCCGTCGTCGAACAGCGCGAACAACCCCTCGGCCAGGACATCGCCGAACTCCTCCCGGCGGGCGCGATCGGGGTTCGCGAACGGGTCGTACGGCTTCTGCAGCGCCGTACCGACCTGGCCGACCGGGCGCAGCATCGTGTCACCGAGCAGGAAGAACCAGTCCTCGTTGTAGATCTCGGGGAAGAACGAGTCCATCCGGTCGGCCGGGACGACCAGGGCCCCGCCACCGATGAACGTGCTCTGCGGGGCCCCGGTCACCCGGTTGGCGTGGCACACCACCGAGTTGTCGGGGAACCCGCCGATGTGCAGACCGACGCCGTCACGGCCGGGCAGCGCGCCGGCGGCCCGCTCCAGGTCGGCGGCCTCCGGCACAGTGATGTCATCGTCCAGGAAGACCACGTTTCCCCAGCCGAGCACCCGCGCGAGCACCAGTCCCAGATTCCGCTTCGCGCTCGTGTCCGTCCGCCGCTGCAGCCGGGACCGGCCCAGAACCGTCGAGGTCTCCAGTTCCGGCAACCGGGGCACCCCCGCTGCTGGGAAGTCGACGGCGATGACCTCGTCCACCCCGCGGCCGGTGAGATACCGGAAGACCTTCTCCGCCTCCGAGTGTTTGCTCGACAGCACGAGCAGCGTGCAGCCCAGCTCGGCGGCGAGGCGCCCGGCTTCGCTGAGCATGCCGGCGGACCGGGCGCTCGGGACGATGATGGCGTCCACGGGTGCACGGCGGCCGCCCGGGGCCGATGGCTGGATCAGGCTCCGATGGCTCGCGTGGTGGACCCGGCGGCGCGCGTCACTCATCGATCGTCGGCCGCTCGTGCAGACGGTTCTCGGCCAGCGTCCAGTCCGGGGTCACCACGTCTCCGTTCGGGTTGATCCGGACTCGCATCAGAATGCTGAACTCGGACGAGTCGGGGAAGGCCTTGCGGACGTACTCCTCGTTCCGGTCGCGGAACTTCGCGTCGGTCAACGAGCGGACGGCGCCATACGTTCCGCGTCCGTACATGCCGTTACATAGTGTCACGGTGCGGAGCGCGTTATAAGGATTTTTCCCTCGATAGAAGTGCGCCACGTCCTCGACCAGGCTCCCGTCGCTCTCGTCCAGGACCGGCTCGAAGGTCGCGCCGTCCACGGTCGAGAAGTATCCGGAGTCCTCGTCGTTCGGCCGCATCTGCTGCCGGACCGGCAGGTCGAGGCGGCGGGTGATGTCCCGGTTGACCGGGTTCCAGTCGACCCCGCCGATCAGGACCAGGTGTTTGGTGAAGTCGTCCTCGTCCATCTCCTCGGACCGGCGGACGCGGACGTCGACAGCCGGGTTCACCGCCCGGATGTGGCCGTGCAACTCCAGCAACGCGTCCAGGTCGGCCAGGATGTACGACCGTACGTAGTCGGGGTCGTGGGTGTCGGTGAACGGCATCCGGTCGCGGATCCGCTTCGGCAGGCTGCCGGGCACGATGACGACCGGTCGCTGGTCCGGGAAGAACCAGGTGCCGCCGCCGATCGTGTCGACCGGGGCGGACAGCGGGCGGCGCCGGGCCGGCGAGGCCGGCGACTCGTCGACGAGCTGCGGCTCCTCCGGGAAGCGCAGGCTCAGCAGCTCGGTGTACAGCTCGTTGCGCTCGGCCCGTTCCTCGTCGCTGAGCTCACGCTCGCTCAGCAATCGCGCCGGGTCGGACGCCACACTGCGCCGGCTGGCGAAGAAAGTGGCGTATCCCGCGAGGCGGTTGGCCGGGGGCAGCACCGGCCTGCGGGTCGATTCCCAGGACGAGATCAGCGACAGGCTCAGCGCGGTGCCGCCGCCCAGCGCCTCGGCGACCTGCTGCTGGGTGACCTTGACACCGGGCCAGTGCCGCTCCCGCAGCGCACGCAGGCGCCGGGCGAGACGGGCATCGGGCGACGCTGCCGGCTGCATGTCATTTTCCTTCACTGAACTTCAAGTAAGTGCGACGAAGTTTAGGACGAACGCGCCTGGAAGGCCAGAACGTTAGCCGAGGCAGCCAGATGGCGCTCAAGAACGCGCGTGAACGTGACTGAATCGAGATATCAGCGTTGTTCGGCTCCTGAAGTGCGCCTACCATAACTTCATCGAAGTTCCCTGAAGTGAAGTGCAGGGGGATCAGTGATGGCGCCAGAGCCCCACCGACGAAGACGCACTCCGCTCGCGCGCTCACCACCGCGCCCCACTCGATCCGTCCGATCTGGACCCGGAAACGCGAATCGCCCCCGGATGCGACCCGGAGGCGACTCAGATGCAAAGCCTGACGTCCGTGGTGAAGACGAGAAGAGACCTGCAATGACCAACTTACCGCTCCTCAGCCTCCTGACCCAGCCCCTGGCCAGCACAGATCACGAGCCGGCCGCCCAGGCGGTGCTGGCCCTCCGCGGAGTTCTGCTGGTGCTGGGTATGTCCCTGTGCCTGGCGGCGGTCCACCTGGTGCAGCACATCCTCGCCAGCCGGATGCCGCTGCGGCGACTGGCAGCCTCCTTCGTGGTGGCGACGACGGTGGTGGCACTCTCGACGGTCGCCTGGAGGATCTACCCGGCCGTGATCTCCGCTCTCTGATCCGAGAGACATCCTCCGCCCGGGCGGTGCTGCCGCCGGGGCGGAGCGATGTGTCCGCCGGGCTCAGCGGTGCAAGGTGAGGATGAGGTCCACGACCAGCGCCGTCCAGCCGGTCTGGTGCCAGGCGCCCAGGCCGGCGCCGTTGTCGCCGTGGAAGTACTCGGGGAAGGCGATCAGGTCCTTCCAGTCCGGATGGTTCTGGAAGACCTCGGACGCGCCGTAGATCGGGCGCCGGCCCCACGAGTCCGGGACGAACAGCGACACCAACCGCCGGGACAGGTCGTCGGCGACCGCGCTCAGCGGCATCTTGGTCTGCGAGCCGGTCGGGTACTCCACCATCAGGTCGTCGCCGAAGAACGCCGCGAACTCCCGCAGCGCCTCGATGAGGAGGTAGTTGACCGGCATCCAGACCGGGCCGCGCCAGTTGGAGTTGCCGCCGAACAGGCCGCTGGTGCTCTCGGCCGGCTCGTACCCGACGGTGAACTCCGAGCCGCCCAGGTGCACCGTGAACGGCTTCTCCAGGTGGGCGCGGGAGAGCGTTCTGAGCCCGTACGGGGAAAGGAACTCCTCCGGGTCGAGCATCCGGGCCAGGATCCGCAGCAGCTGGTCCTGGCCCACCATGGACAGCAGCCGCTGCTGGCGGCCGTCGGCCGACAGCCGGCGCGCGCTGATCACGTCGGCGTACTCGGCCTTTCCGGCCAGCAGCCAGCGCAGCCGCGCGGCCAGCTCGGGCAGCCGGTTGAGGGTGCCGGCGGACAGCCGGGTGGTCGCGGCCAGCGGCAGCAGCCCGACGATGGACCGGGCCTTGAGCGGCATTCGGTGCCCGTCGGGCAGGCGCAGCACGTCGTAGAAGAAGCAGTCCTCGTCGTCCCACAGCCCCTGCCGGTACGCCGCCTCGGCGATGTACGCGAAGTGCTCGAAGAACTTGGTGGCCATGTCCTCGTAGGTGCGGTCGTGCAGCGCCAGCCGGATCGACATGTCGAGCAGATTGAGCGCGTACATGGCCATCCAGCCGGTGCCGTCGGACTGCTCCAGCACGCCCGCCACCGGCAGCGCCGCGGACCGGTCGAACGGGCCGACGTTGTCCAGTCCGAGGAAGCCGCCCTCGAAGACGTTGTTGCCGCCGACGTCCTTGCGGTTGACCCACCAGGTGAAGTTGAGCAGCAGCTTGTGCATGACCCGGGCCAGGAAGTCGAAGTCGCGCCCGCCGTCGATCTCGAAGACGTTCAGCGCGGCCCAGGCGTGCACCGGCGGGTTGACGTCACCGAACGCCCACTCGTACGCGGGGATCTGGCCGTTGGGGTGCATGTACCACTCGCGCAGCAACAGCAGCAGCTGCGACTTGGCGAAGCCCGGATCGACCCGGGCGATCGAGACACAGTGGAAGGCCAGGTCCCAGGCCGCGTACCAGGGGTACTCCCAGGGGTCGGGCATGGAGATGACGTCGAAGCTGTTCATGTGCCACCAGGCGTTGTTGCGCCCGTAGCGGCGGCCGGGCGGCGGTGGCGCCGAGCCGGGATCGCCGTGCAGCCACTGCTTGACGTCGAAGTGGTAGAACTGCTTGCCCCACATCAGCCCGGCGATGCCCTGGCGGGCGACGGCGGCCTCCTCGGCCGAGGCCGCGGCCGGGATCAGCTCGGCAAAATAAGCGTCGGCCTCGGCCAGCCGGTCCCGGACCACGGCGGCGAAACCGTCACCGAGGTCGGGCCGGCCGGGTGCGTCGTCGCTGCGGGTGAGCCGCAGCCGGATCTCGCGGGTCTCCCCCGGGCCCAGCGTCAGCTCGTAGTGCAGCGCGCCCTTGGTGCCCACGCCCGCCGGGTTGACCGTCGGGGCGCCGGCGATGAGGTGGTCGTTGATGCCGTCCTTGGGGTACATGCTCGTGCCGGGCAGGCCCCAGAGCCGCTGCGCGTTGGTCTCGTTGTCGCACATCAGCGCGGGCGGCGCGTCCTCGCCGTCCAGGGTGATGTGCCCGAGCGTGCGGTGCTCACCGTCGAGGCGCCCGGGGCTGCCGGTGATGACCGGGACCGGCCGGTTGGGCAGCCCCCACGACCAGGTGTTGCGGAACCACAGCGACGGCAGCACGTGCAGCGTCGCGTCGTCCGGGCCGCGGTTGGACACGGTCACGACGATGCACATGTCGTTCACGTCGGCCTTGGCGTAGTCGACCGTCACGATCCAGAACCGGTCGTCGTCGAAGACGCCGGTGTCGATCAGCTCGTACTCCGGCTCCTCCCGGGAACGGTGGCCGTTGACGCGGACCAGTTCGTCGTACGGGAAGGGGGCCTGGGGGTAGTGATAGCGCCAGCGCATCCACGAGTGGGTCGGCGTGGAGTCCTGGTACCACCAGTACTCCTTGGCGTCCTCGCCGTGGTTGCCGCCGTCGCCGCCGAGGCCGAACATCCGCTCCTTGAGGATCGGGTCGGCGCCGTTCCACAGGGCCAGGGCGAAACAGAATGTCTGCCGGTCGTCGCAGACTCCGGCCATGCCGTCGTCGTTCCACCGGTACGCCCGGGAGCGCGCGTGGTCGTGCGGGAAGTAGTCCCAGGCGGTGCCGTGCTCGCTGTAGTCCTCCCGGACCGTGCCCCACGCCCGTTCGGCGAGATAGGGCCCCCACGCACGCCAGGGCCGCTCGCCGGAGTCCGCCTGCGCCAAGCGCTCGCGCTCCGCCACGCCGCCGCCCACCCCCTTCGTCCGGACCTCGCTGCATTGTTACTGGCAGGTGTTACGAACACTAACGGAGGCCACCGCCGAAGATCGTCAACGGCCGGACCCGGCTTAACAATCGCCGGGCACACTGTGCCGATGACCTGGGCCGACGCCGTCATCGCCGTGACCGCGGGACTGCTCATCTCGATCGTGACAACTCCGGTCGGCGTCTCCGGCGCGGTGTTCCTGCTGCCGGTGCAGCTCAGCGTGCTGGACGTGCCCAACCCGGCCGTGACACCGACGAACCTGCTGTTCAACGTCGTGTCCGGACCGGGAGCGCTGCTGCGTTACCGCCGCCGGGGCAGCCTGGCCAGCCCGCTGACCAGGCTGCTGCTGCTCGGCACGCTGCCCGGCGTGGCGGCCGGGGCGGTGCTGCGGGTCTTCGCGGTGCCC
>NZ_JBEZGQ010000466.1:0-6374 GCF_040650095.1 Actinoplanes sp. NPDC048791
GGCCGCGGTGCCCGCGACCAGCAGGTCACCCTTGTCCGACAGCGGCACCGAGAGCGGGTCGATCTCGCACCGGCTGGCCCAGCTGGCCGTGCCGGCGCCGGTCGGGACCAGGTCGATCGCCGGGCCGGGCACCAGGGCACTGGCGGCGGCGATCTCGGCGGCCCGGCGGCCGGCCGCGCGGGCGGCGGCGTCGGACAGGTCGGGTACGGCGTAGAAGCCCCAGCTCGACCCGACCAGCGCGCGTACGCCGATGCCCGCGCTCTCGTCGGAACTGAGGTCCTCGACCTCGCCGTCACGGGCGCTCATGGTCTCGGTGCGCCGCAGCATCACCCGTGCGTCCGCGTACCGGGCCCCGGCGTCGAGAGCGGCCTGGACCGCCGTGCCGGCCTCGTCGAAGTGATCCACGCTCATGCCCGAGACCCTAGGCGAACCCTCCGACATTCTCTGCCCGGTCCGGCGCGGACCCCTCACATCGGGGGCGGATCAGCCGACCATAGGGCCATGGGGAACGGGGAACGACGATGAACCGCCTGCCGGTGCTGGTCTCGCCGTACGGTCCCTTCGCCGGCCTCGCGCTGCACGTGCACGACCTGACCATCCGAGGCCACCACACGGAGACTCTGCTCGCCGCCGACGAGGCGGAAGCGGTCACGCTGCTGCTCGGCGACCGCCGCACCTACCGGGTCAGCCGGCTGGGCCGGATGTACGCCCTGAGCGCCCTCGGCCGCCTCGACGAGGCCCTGGCCATCGCCGAGGAGCTGGTCAGCGATCCGGCCGAGCTGAGTGGCCCGCGGGCCACCGATGCCAAGATCATGGCCGACACCGCCGAGGTGCTCATCCACCTGGGCCGCATCGACGACGGCCTGCACTACGTCGCCCGGGCCATGGCCGTGCTGGACGTGGTGCCGCGCAAGGGGCTGCGGTACTTCTCGGCCATGTCGTCGCTGGGTGAGGCCGCCCGCAGCGCGGAGCTGTTCGAGCTCGCCGACCACGCCATGCGCCTGTGCGTGGAGTCGTTCGAGTCGCCGGACGACCTGTACCGGTCCGCCGCCGAGCTGACCCAGGCCGAGACGTGGCTGGAGTGGGCGCTGCGGCTGGAGCAGGTGGGCCGGACCGAGGAGTCGGCCGCGCTGGTCGACAAGAGCGGGGCCATGCTGCAGTACTGGGTCGACCAGGGCATCGATTCCCCGGTCGGGATGGCGCTGCTGGCGGTCTGTCACGCCAAGAGCGGCCGGGTCACGCAGGCGTTCGCCCTGGTCGACCAGCTGCTGCTGGAGATGCGGGAGGCCGGCCAGCAGCACGAGGCCCGCCTGCTGCACCTCGCGTACGGGCTGGCCCTGCGGGCCACCGGTCAGTGGCGGGCCGCCCGCCGGGAGTTCCGGGCCGCCCTGGAACTGTCCGTGCTGCGGTCGCAGCGGCTGCTGTTCCAGTACGAGTTGGCCATCACCGCCGTGCAGGAATTCCCCGGCGACGCGACGCAGGCAGCGCTGGAATCGCTGCGCAGCCACGTCGAGGCGCTGTGGCAGTTGCGGCTGGACCGGCGGACGATGCTGCGGCAGGCGTACCGCCGGGTGGAGCTGGAGGCGGCGCGTACGACCGCCGACCTGGCCGCCACCTCGGACGCGCTGACCGGGCTGGGCAACCGCCGGATGTTCGACCGCCGGATCGACACGGTCGCGGCCGGCGGCTCCCTGCTGCTGATCGACGTGGACCGCTTCAAGGACATCAACGACCGGTTCTCGCACGGCGTCGGCGACCGGGTGCTGGGCGAGATCGCGGCGGTGCTGCGCGCCCACTGCCGGCACGACGAGGTGGCCATCCGCTTCGGCGGGGACGAGTTCGCCATGTTCCTGACCACCGGCGAGGACGAGGCCCGGCAGATCGCCGAACGCATCCGCCGGGTGATCCTGGCCCGGGACTGGAGCACGATCGCGCCCGGCCTGACGGTGACGCTGAGCATGGGCCTGGCCGCCTGCCACAGCGGCGAACGCGGCCGTGACCTCTACGACCGCGCGGACGCCCACCTCTACACGGCCAAACGGGCCGGCCGGAACCAGCTCGCCGCCGCCTGAGTCACCCCGGCGCCACGATGCCGGGTGCAGAATCGGTCCGTGCGTGCTGCCCGGCTGATCAACCTCGTGCTGCTGCTGCAGTCGCGCGGCATGCTGACCGCTGCCGAGTTGGCCGCCGAGCTGGAGGTCTCGGAGCGGACCGTGTACCGCGACGTGCTGGCCTTGTCGGCGGCCGGTGTGCCGGTCTACGCCGAGCAGGGCCGCACCGGCGGATACCGCCTGGTCGGCGGCTACCGCACCCGGCTGACCGGGTTGAGCCCGGCCGAGGCCGAGGCTTTGTTCCTGGCCGGGCTCCCCGGTCCGGCGCGGGACATGGGCCTGGCCGAGCCCGTACGGACGGTACGGCGCAAAGTGCTCGCCGCCCTGCCCCCCGTGCTGCGGGACGCCTCGCAGAGCGCCGGCCAGCGGTTCCACCTGGACGCGCCGGGCTGGTTCGGCGACACCGACCCGCCGCCGCTGCTGGCCGACCTGGCCCGGGCGGTCTGGCACGACCAAGTCCTGACCCTGCGGTACCGCAGCCGTGACGAGGTGACCCGCACCGTCGCGCCGTACGGTCTGGTCCTCAAGAACGGCGTCTGGTATCTCGTCGGCCAGGTCGATGCCGACCTGCGGGTCTACCGCGCGGACCGGGTCGTCGCGGCGGAGCCGGCCGGGGACACCTTCGAACGGGATCCGGACTTCGACCTGCCGTCGTTCTGGGCGGACCGGGCCGCGGACTTCGTCCGGCAGATGCTGCGCGAGACCATCACGGTCCGGCTCAGCCCGGACGGCCGGCGGCTGCTGCGGTACGTGGTCGAGCCCATCGCCCGCCAGGAAGCTGAGCAGGCAGCCGGCGAGCCGGACCCGGACGGCTGGATCCGGACCCGGCTGCCGGTCGAGTCGCCCGACGTGGCGTACACGTACGTTTTGAGTCTCGGCCCGGAGGTGGAAGTGATCGACCCGCCGGAGCTGCGGTCCCGGGTCGCCGCGGCCGCAGAGCGGACGCGCTCGCTCTACCGGTAGCCGGTCACGTCGGCGGGCTTGCCGGGGTCCTGCACCTCGACCAGGTAACGCCACGCGTCCGGCCGGCTGCCGTCGAGGTCGGTGAAGCCGTACACCTGGGCCAGCTCACCGCTGGACACGGAACGGCCGTTCCACCGGGCCCGCTCCTCGTCGGCGGCCAACGCGACAACCGCGCGCCCGACGAAGGCCGGGGTCTCCGAGATGGCGAAGTGCGGCTCCCGCTTCGTGGCTTCCTGCCAGTTCTCCTCGGTGACGCCGTAGTTGTCGAGCATCATCTCCGACCGCAGCCAGCCCGGGGTCAGCGCCACCGCGGTCGCGCCGTGCTCCGCCAGCTCCTGCGACCAGGCGAAAGCGAGCCGGTTCACCGACCACTTGGCCAGGTCGTAGAAGACGGAAAGCCGGTAGTTGACCGTGTTGTAGGCGGTGGTGCCGTCACCCATCTCCACGACCAGGCCACCGGGCGTACGGATCAGCAGTGGCAACGCGAAATGACTGGTGATGATGTGCGTGTCGACCGCCAGCCGGAGCAGCCGCAGTCCCGGGTCGAGCGGCTGCTCCCACACCGGCTTGTGCCAGGTGGCCAGCGGATCGCCGCCCCACACGTCGTTGACCAGCACATCCAGCCGGCCCTGCTCGGTGTCGATGCGTTGCACGAGGGCCTCGACCTGCTCCGGGACCAGATGGTCGACGGGCACCGCGATGCCGGTGCCCCCGGCGGCCGTGATGAGCTCGGCGGTCTCCTCGATGGTCTCAGGCCGGTTCATCTCGGACCGCTGGGCGCGCGTGCTGCGTCCGGTGGCGTAGACCGTGGCGCCGGCGGCACCTAGCTGCACCGCGATCTGTCGCCCGGCACCCCGCGTCGCGCCGGCCACGAGTGCGACTTTTCCGGTCAGTGGTTGCTTCGTCATGCGAACGATGCTGTCCCCAAAACCTGACAGGCGGTGTCTGGTTTCCTAATCTCCTGGTTTGTGTTTTTGGCGTTTACGGCAGAGGCTCGGATGATGACGAGCGGCGGGCTGTTGACCACTGGTGAGGTGGCCAAGCTCTTGGGCACGTCGCGCCAGCAGGTCGTGAATCTGTGCGGGCGGGGAGACCTGCCGTTCGTCATGGTGGGCAAGCACCGCAGGATCGAGCGGAGCGCTGTCGAGGCGTTGCTCCGGCCCCCGCAGAAGCTCACGCGCGATCAACTCAAGTCGTTGTGGTTGCATCAGGCGGTCGCCGGCAGTCTGGTCACCGATCCGGAAGCAGTGCTGGGCAAGGCGGCCGAGAATCTCGACCGGCTGTTGGTGCAGCACCACGGCACCATGGCCGAGGTCTGGCTGCTGCGCTGGCAAGAGAAGCTCAGTGCCGGGCCCGGCGCGGTCCTCAAGGCGCTGACTTCGCAGAATCCTGAGTTTGTGGAACTCCGGCAGAACTCTCCGTTCGCCGGAGTTCTCTCCCAGCCGCAGCGCCAGCAGGTCCTCGAAGCGTTCACGCGCAGCGGTTGCGAGCAGGCCCCTGATAGCTCAGCGGATTGAGCGACGGGTTTCTAATCCGGCGGAAGCAGGTCCTCGGGTACGAGATCAGCGGTCAACGGCTCCTCAAGATGCAGCACCTCGCCGGGCCTGGTGACGGAACGCTCGACGTAGTGGTTGCCGCGCAGCTCATAGAGGTGCAGCGTGGCGCTCTCCTGCTCGATCAGGAGATACCAGGGGATGCCCGCCGCCGCGTAGTAGTGCATTTTGAGGACCTTGTCGGCGGAAGCATTGGACGGCGAGACGATCTCGCAGATCAGCTGAACGGCCTCGGCGTCGATGACCAACTCCTTGAAGTTGATCTTCTCGGTGACCGCCACATCGGGGATCGGGATCCGCCCGGGCTGGAGTCGCACGTTGACCGCTTCGTGAACGTAGAGCCCGGCGTTACGAGCCGCGGTCCGGAGCGCGAACGCGAGCTCACTCGAGGTGTGCTGGTGTTGAGGAGTAGGGGCGGGGGTCACGAACAAGCTCCCGTCGAAGAGTTCGATGCGCTTGGAGGTCTCACCGAGCGCGAAGAACTCCTCCTCTGTCACCGGCGTTCCCTGGCCCATGATGGCGGACGTCATGGCCAGAGTTTCCCACATCGGGCCCATGATCAGACCGGTCAGAGATCGAGGCCGGTGACGCGGACCAGTTGCATCACCGACTGCTCCACGTACCCCTGGGCCGACAGCATGTTGCTGTGCAGCAGGCCTCGCTCCGGCTCGGCCACCAGGTAGCACGGGATCCGGGCCTGGGCGTACGCGTGCATCTTCAGTGTCCAGTCCACCGTCGCGCTCGCCGGGGAGGTGATCTCGCAGACCAGGCGGACCGACTGGGCCTCCACCAGCGGCTGGTCCAGGTCGATCGTGCCCGCGATGATCAGGTCCGGGACCGCGATCCGGCCCGGGCCCAGCCGCACCGGTACGCCGGAGATCACGTTCAGGTCCGTGCGGTTCGCCCGCAGCGCGTTGGCCAGGGCGTTCAGGATCAGCTGGTGGCGCGGCGTGTCTCTGGGACACGTCAGCACGCCGCCGTCCCACAGCTCCGTGCGCGCCGACGTCTCGCCGAGCTGGAGGTAGTCGGACTCGGTCGTCGCCAGGGCTTCCATGGGCAGGCTGCGGCCGATCAGGGCTGACGTCATGCACACTCCCGGGTCACGAATGCGAGTTCTGCGGACAGGTCCCCGTCGGGGGAGATCAGGAGCGTCGCCGGCGGGGTGACGCTGTGGTGGTCGTAGACGTCGGAGTTGTCGGTGCGGCTGCCCAGGTAGCGCTCGGCGTACGCGGGCGGCAGCGTGGTCCAGTCGGTGACCGGGTCGCGGGCGACGCCGCAGCGGAACAGGTCGGGCCGGCGGGTCAGGGCCAGCGCCGCGAGCCAGCCGCCGAGGCCGGTGCCGTGGACCGCGACCCGGGTCAGGTCGAGGTCGGGGTGTTTGCCGGTGAGGGCGTGCAGCGCGTCGATCTGGTCGGTGAGGGCCACGTCGGCGACCCGGCGGTAGACCACCTTCTCGAAGCTGGGCGCCACTCCGGGCGTACCCCGGGAGTCGACGCTGACCACGACGAAGCCGGCGTCGGCCCACCACTGCCGGTCCTGCCAGGCGGCCGCGTCGGCCACGACGTGCTGGTGGCCCGGCCCCGCGCCCAGGTCGAGCAGGACCGGCAGGCGGGTCCCGGTGACGTGGCCGGTGGGATACAGCACCGCGGCCGGCAGCCGGCGGTCGGTCACCCGCTCCAGGAGCGGCTCCGGTTGGTAGGGCAGCGGTTCGGCCAGCGAGGGCAGTGTCGCCACGTCCGCGGCGCCG
>NZ_JBEZGQ010000467.1:0-6337 GCF_040650095.1 Actinoplanes sp. NPDC048791
CGGCTGGACGGTCACCCTCGACGACGGCGAACGGCTCAGCGCGGACCACGTCGTGCTCGCCGCTGACCCCGGCGCCGCCCGTACCATCGCGGCAGCCTCCCCCGGCCTGGCGGGGCACGCGCCGGAGCTGGCCTCCCAGCTCGCCGCGATCGAGACCACGGCCCCGTACGCGGTCAGCCGGCTCTGGACCGACCGCGACTGCCGCCCGGAGCGGGCGGTCTTCAGCAGCGTCTCCCGGGAGGCGACGCTGGACTCGGTAACGCTGTACCACCGCATCGAACGCGGCGCCGGCCAGTGGGCGCGGCGCCTCGGCGGGTCGGTCATCGAGCTGCACGCGTACGCGGCGCCGACCGGCCTGGACGCGGCCGAGCTGACCAAGCGGATGTGGACGGAACTGGGCGGCCTCTGGCCGGAGACGGTCGACATGACGATCCTGCACGTCGAGGAACGGGTGGGCGAGGACGCGCCCGCCTTCAACGTGGGCAGCGACGCGGGCCGCCCGGGTGTGGTCACCGACGCCGACGGGTTGTACCTGGCCGGCGACTGGGTCCGGATGCCGTTCCCGTCGGCGCTGATGGAACGGGCGGCCGCCTCGGCGATCCTGGCTGTCAACGCGATCCTCGAGCGGTACGGGGTGGGGCCGAATCAGGTGTGGTCGGTGGCTCCGCGCGGGCTGCTCGCCCGGGGGCGCTGACCGCTCGCTGGTGTGACCCCGAGACGGTGGCTCAGGGCTCGGCCAGGGTCGTTCCCCGATGTGTCTGGGGCCGGGCGGATGGGACTGTTCAAGGGTCAAGTTCGACGCCACCGGCAAGGAAAGCGAGACACCATGAACACCGTCCACGACTCCATGGCCCGCCAGGGACTGGTCCGCCCGCGCGAGGGCCGGATGCTCGCCGGCGTGTGTGCGGGACTGGCCCGCCGGTTCGGGCTCGACCCGTGGCTGACGCGGGTGCTGTTCGTCCTGACCCTGTTCGTGATTCCCGGTAGCCAGATCCTGATCTACCCGGTGCTGTGGATCCTGATGCCGTCCGAGGAGCACTCCTACGCTTCGACGTACCCGCCGGCGGCCTGACCGCCCCCGCCCCGTCGAGCAAGGCCCGGCCGTTCGCGGCCGGGCCTTTCGCGTGCCCCCGGTCGCTTCGTCGCGTGCCCACCCACCTGTTCGCCTGTCCCCGGTCGTTTCCTCGCTGGGCTGCGCCCATCTCCTCGCGTGCCCTGGCACCTCTCCGCGCGTCCCCGGTCGGCTCTCCGCGTGTCCCTGGTCGGCTCACCGCGTGTCCCTGGTCACCCTGAGGCGGGATCAGGGGTTTCTCGGGGCTAAAACCGATATCCCCGGCGACACCGATCGACAAGGCTGATCGTGTGCTCGCAGACCTGCTCAACGCCGCGACCGTTCTCGTCGACCGGCTGACCACGCTCGATGAGTGGTCGGTCCTGCTCTTCACGTACCTCTCGGCCGCCGTCGAGATGACGTTCCTGCTCGGGCTGCTCGTGCCCGGCGAGTCCGTGGTCATGCTGGCCGCCTCGCTGCACGGCCCGGGCGGCTTCGCCCTGGCGGTCGCGGCGGGCACGGCGGGCGCCTTGACCGGGCAGATCTGCGGGTACGCGATCGGCCGCGTCTTCGGCACCCGCCTGCGCAGCACCCGCCTGGGCCGCCGCATCGGCGCCGAACGCTTCGACCGCGCCGAGGACTACCTGCGCGAACGTGGCGCCTCGGCGCTGGTGGCGGTGCGCTTCGTCGCGGTGATCCACGCGATCGTGCCGATCGTGGCGGGCGTGGCCCGGATGCCGTTCGGCCGCTTCCTGGGCTGGTCGGCGCTGGGCACGGTGCTGTGGGTCGGCACGTTCGCCGGGGTCGGGGCGGCGACGGCAAGCGCCGACTCGACCGGTGGGGTCGGGGTCGTGCTCACCGCCGTCGCGGCTACCTGCCTGGGCGTGGTTCCTTTCGCTGTCCGGTTGTTCCGACGTTCGCCGGCTGTTGCGCTAGCCGGCGGACCAGTAGAGGGCTCGGGCGAACTCGGCGTACAGGCCCTTCGGGTGGGCGCGGAACAGCGGCTCGGTGCCGAAGAGCACCGCCCGGCCCCCGCGCGCCGTCCGGCCCGAGACGATCGAGGCCTTCCCGGCCGCCTGGTCCGGCCCGCCTACGCCGGGCCCGGTCGGCTGCCAGTGACCGGCCACCAGTGGATCGGCGGCGTAGCGCTGCTCGACCGTGAAGCCGGAGCCGGTGAACCAGATCGGCGAGTAGACGAACGCGTGCGGCAGCGCGTCGAGGCCGATCACCGCTCCGGTGTTGGTGACCGCGACGACACCGTTCGCGTCACCGCGTCCGGGCAGCGCCGTCGCCGGCAGCAGGCCCGCCGCCGCGTTGAAGGCCGCGCCGGTCGCGCCCCGCGTCACCACGCCACCGCGGCTGAGCAGGTCGTCGACCGCCGCCTTGCCGGTCGGCGTGAGCTGCGCGTACGACAACCCGGAGGAGACGACCAGGGTGTCCACGCCGGACAGGTCGGTGCCGGCGTTCAGCAGGGCCGTGGAGACGGGGCGTACCTCGAAGCCCATCTCACGCAACGCGAACAGCTCGTCGGCGGCGACCGCGGCGGCCAGCACCGGACGGCTGAACGGGGTGCCGGCGGAGCCGTGGGGCGCGGCGCTGAAACGTACCCCGTAACGCCTGGCCAAAGCCTCGGCCTCGGGCCGCGCCGCGGCCGGGACCACGACGGTGCCCGCGTCGGTGCGCCGGAGCTTGACGCCCAGGTCGAGCAGCGCGTTCGTGGCTCGGACGTCAGCCGGATCGCGCAGCTGCAGCGCCAGGTCGCGGCCCTTGCCGGCGGTGACTGACCCGACCGCGGAAGCGGCCTTGACCGGCGTGGTCCTCACCCTCGGGGCGGCCGTGCGGCTGATGTCGACCGACGCACCCCACAGCAGGCGGTGGCTCCAGCCGGAGATGTCGTACATCTGCGGAACCAGCGCCGAGATGTCCCGGCCCGCCTCGAGCAGCACGTTGGCAAGGCCACGCTTGGGCTGGTGCATGTCGACGAGGTAGGACCCGGCGGGGTAGCGCCGGCCGTTGAGCGAGAAGGCCCGGCGAGCCTTGGTCACCCGCACGTCGTGGGCCACCAGGTGGTCGACGAGCCGGGCAGCCGCGGGAGCAGAGCGCTGGCTCGCACCGACCGGGATGACGTAAGCGCGCGGGAACTCGGTCGAATACCGGTCCTCAGGGCCGAAGCCGGGCACAAAACCGTCCGGGATGCGCGGCGAGGGCGCACCGGCCCAGCCCCGGCGGAACTGCCCGATCTGACCGGCGAGCAGCGACGCCCGATGCGTGTCGGCGTAGGTAAGGGCGGCCTCGATGGTGGCCGTGGCCACGGCGGTGTTCACCACAGAACGGCGGCGTAGCTCCTCGACCGGCAGGCTGGTGTAGACGCCTCGGTTGACCTGCCAAGGGATCTCCACGGTGTGCCCGACTGCGCCCTGGTAGATCGCGTACATCGGGGTGAAGATCGGCGGCCAGTCGTCCCAGTCCCCCGGCGCGTAGTCCCGGAACGGGATGTCGACGCTCTCGGTCCCGGGAAGGCCCAACTGCTTGACCGCGGCCTCCATGCCCAGCGCGTTCGGCAGCGCGTGCTTGATATACAGGTCGTACTCGTAGTTCTGCCCGTGCGGCGGCGTGGCCGGCTCGATCAGGGTCGCCCCGGTGTAGCCGTGCTCGTCGAGCATCACGAGCGGCTGGGTGCCGATGACCACGTCGCGCACGGCGCGCGACTCCGGCTGCGAACTGGTTGCATGGTCCCGGTTGATGTCGAAACCGGCGCCGTTGACCCGGGCCCCGGCGATCCGGCCGTCGGGATTGTTGGTGACCGTCACGTAGAACCTGGTCCGCCGCAACAAGCCGGCGGTGGCTCGGTCGGTGGCGGTGGCGAGGCGTTCGATGACCCGCAGGGCGCCGTCGGTGCCTTCCCACTCGTCGCCGTGGATGTTCGCGTTGATCCAGACCGGGGTCTTGTAGCCGCGGTGCAGGGCCCGGTCGCGGGCGGCGGCCCGCGGGTCGTTCTCGATCAGCGCCCGCCAGCGGTCCTGCCGGGCGGCCTCGGCGGCCGACTCCGGGGCGGTCACGGTGACGAGGTAGAGGTCGCGGCCGAGGGCGGAATGGCCGACCACCTCGGCGGAGACCCGGTCGGAGGCGTCCTGCAGGGCGTTGAGCCGGGGCGCAATCTCGTGGTACGGGACCAGGCCCAGCTTGATCGACTTGTCGGTCAGGTCCGGTGGGTAGACGCGCAGATCGCTCTGGCCGAGCCGCGGACCTCGGGGGCCGTCGCGGCTTCCTGGTGGCGCTCCGGGCCGTTGCCGAATTCCCTGGTCGTCGGGCTCCCCGACGCGGGATCGGCCAGCGCGAGGTCTGCCGGTGCCGGATCCGCCAGTGAGGGATTGGCCGGCGCGGCTTGAGCTGGCGCGGGATCAGCCAGCGCGGCTTGGGCCGGTGCGGTACTGGCCGGCGCGGCTTGAGCTAGTGCGGGATTGGCCGCCGCGGCTTCGACCGGCGCGGGATTGGCCAGCGCGGCCGAAGCCGGACCGGCGCCGGCTCCGGCGGCGAGCAGCAGGGCACAGAGCCCGGTCAACACCCGTGACGGGTCCACAAAGCACCTCCTCGACGTGCCCCTGACCTTCTCGCGAGATCCCGCGACATCGCAATGACGACGGTGAATCATCGCCATACCGATCGTCCCATCACACCGGCCGGCGGACAGTGGGGTTAACCCCCGGCAGATAAGGGGGCTGGCTGCAATGTGCCGCCCGGCCGGGTACGACAGGCTCTTGTCGACCGGCTCGCCGCGGGGCGGCCGCGCTCCTGGAGGAGGGACCATGTCGGACTCGGGGGACCGCATCGTCAGCCGGCGGCTTGTGCTCGGCAGCGCCGCCGGCCTCATCGGAGCAGGGCTGGCGCCCGCGGGGGCGGCGCACGCCAGTGGCAGCCCCCGGCGAGGTCCGGTGGACCAGCATGCGGTGGACGCAGTGGCGTCCCGATTGGACAGCAGTCTGATCGATCTGCGCCGGGAGCTACACAATCATCCCGAAACCGCGGGTCAGGAGAAGCGAACCGCCGAAGTGGTGGCCCAACGCCTGCGAGCGGCCGGGCTCCATGTCACCACGGGCGTCGGCGGGCACGGCGTCGTGGGTCTGCTGACCGGCTCACGGCGTGGCCGGACGGTCGCCTATCGGGCGGATATGGACGCGGTCGCGCCGGGCGACCAGGTGGGCGGCGGCCCACAGGCAGCCCACCTGTGCGGGCACGACCTGCACACCACAGTGGGCGTAGGGGTCGCGGAGGTACTGGCACGCCTGAGACACCGCCTCGCCGGCACTGTGGCCTTCTTGTTCCAGCCCGCCGAGGAATCGCTCACCGGTGCCGCCGCGATGCTCGACGCAGGTGTGCTCGGACGGGTGCGGCCGGCGGAGATCCACGCCCTGCATTGCGGCCCGTTCCCGGTCGGTCAGTTCGTTGTCACGCCCGGGTACGGCCTACCCGGCCAGGATCGCGGTGTCATCACCTTCACCGGGCCGGACGCAGTGGCACGGGCACGGCAGCTCGCTGCGGAGATCAGTGCGCTGGGCACGGTGTCGCGGCCGAGCACCGGCGCGGACCTCGAACGGCTCGTGGCCGACTTCCAGACGCCGGACGGGCCGCTGGCCGAGTTCGTCGCCATGCAGGCCGGCGTCCCGGCCGGGGATCGGGCGGAAGTCCGAGTGTCCTACCGCTGCTGGCCCGAGGAGCGGTACG
The DNA here is from genome assembly GCF_040650095.1 of Actinoplanes sp. NPDC048791. Taxonomy (NCBI): domain Bacteria; kingdom Bacillati; phylum Actinomycetota; class Actinomycetes; order Micromonosporales; family Micromonosporaceae; genus Actinoplanes; species Actinoplanes sp. NPDC048791. Next base: position 5,774 of record NZ_JBEZGQ010000467.1, read on the forward strand.
CCGGGGTCCGCGACGACATCCGGCGGCTGGCGCGGTCAGCCGGCCCGGCCACGGTGGACTTCCCGAAGGACCCCTTCCCAGCCATGGTGTGTCCCCCGAAGGAAGCCCTTGCTCTCAAGCTGCACCTCCAGCACACGGCCGGTCGTAGCCGGGTAAGAACGGCGTATGCCGCGATCCCGTTCAGCGGTGAGGATTTCGCGCTGCTCCTGAACCGGATTCCCGGCACATACACCTTTCTCGGCGTCCGATCGCCCGGGGCCGCCATCGAGACGAGCTATCCGCACTTCGGCGCCTTCAACCCGGACGAGCGGGCCATCGGCCACGGCGTCCGCGCGATGGCGGGCTGGCTGGCCGAGCGCGCCGCCAAACCGAAGGCGTGACCGAGCCGGGATGCCGGACGAACCGGGATGCCGGGCGAGCCGCCGCAGCAGCGCTGAGTAACCCGGACCAAGACGCGGCCGGAACCGGGCGCCACGGTGGTCACCAGGCGGTGGCGACGACCTCGACCAGCGGCACCGGCGGCACCCCGCCGCGTACCGCCTCCAGGAACGTCACGATCTCCGC
>NZ_JBEZGQ010000468.1:0-6333 GCF_040650095.1 Actinoplanes sp. NPDC048791
GTTGCCGTTGGGGGGAAGCGCAACCGGTCCGCGGCGGCGATCGCGGCGACCGTCACCCGGAGCCGGTCGGCCGCCCGCGCGTTCGCCGGCAGCGGCGCCGTCACGGCCTCGGCCAGCGCGAGCAGCTCGGGGTCGGGCTCCATCGGGACGTGCTCCAGCCGCCCGGTCCACAGCAGGGTGGCCACCGACTCGAAAGACGTCGTGGTCGCGAGCTCGCCGGCGCGGTGGCCGCGGTAGAAGAGGTCGTCGCCGGTGATCAGGGTGATGCCGGTGTGGATCGCCGGGGCGTCCGGCGCGGCCGCCGGACGCCGGCGCCGGGCGGCGAACGCCGTGACCTCGGGCTCGGCGAACAGGCTCTCCTTGCCGTCCGCGTTGCGGTGACTGCCGAGGAGGCCCCGGCTCACGTACGCGTAGACCGTCGCCTTTTTGACGCCGAGCCGGCGCGCCACTTCTTCGGTCGTCAGCAGCCGGTCTCCGCCCATGTGGTCATCTTCTCATGTTGACTGGATCAATGTTGACATGCGGATCGGTGGCGCCGACATTGAGACGATGCTGACCGTGAAACCTGGACTGGCCGACGTCGTCGCGTTCGACACCCGCATCGCCGAACCCGACCGCACCGGCGGCTCCCTGCGCTACCGCGGGGTCGACATCGAGACGCTGGTCGGGCGGGCGGGCTTCGCCGACGTGTGGGGCCTGCTGGTCGACGGCGACTTCGCCCGGCCGCTGCCCGCCGCGGAACCCTTCGCCCTCCCGGTCCGTTCCGGCAACCTGCGGGTGGACCTGCAGGCGGCGACCGCCATGGTGGCCGCCCGGCACGGGCTACAGCCCCTCATCGACATCGACGACGACCGGGCGCGTGATGACCTCGCCCTCGCGTCGGCCACGATGCTGTCGTTCGTGGCGCAGGCCGCCCGCGGTCCCGACCTGCCCGCGGTGCCCCAGAAGCAGGTCGACGCGGGCCGTAGCGCCGCCGAGCAGTTCATGATCCGGTGGCAGGGCGAGGCGGACCCGCGCCGGGTCGAGGCCGTCGACCGGTACTGGGTCTGCGCGGCGGAGCACGGGATGAACGCCTCGACCTTCACGGCGCGCGTCGTCGCCAGCACCGGGGCCGACGTGGCCGCCTGCCTGTCCGCGGCGGTCGCCTCGCTGTCGGGGCCGCTGCACGGCGGGGCCCCGTCGCGGGCGCTGGGCATGGTCGAGGCCGTGGAAAAGAGCGGCGACCCCCGCGGCTACGTCAAGGGGGTGCTGGACAGCGGGAAACGCCTGATGGGCTTCGGGCACGCGGTCTACCGGGCCGAGGACCCCCGGGCCCGCATCCTGCGTGCGGCCGCCCGGGAGCTGGGGGCGCCCCGGTACGAGGTCGCGCTCGCCCTGGAGGAGGCCGCGCTGGCCGAGCTGCGCGAGCGCAAACCGGACCGGGTGCTGGAGACGAACGTCGAGTACTGGGCGGCGATCGTGCTCGACTTCGCCGGCGTACCGGCCGAGCTGTTCACGCCGCTGTTCGCGTGCGCCCGGACGGCCGGCTGGAGCGCGCACATCATCGAGCAGAAACACCTCGGCAAGATCATCCGGCCGTCCGCGGACTACGTCGGCGAGACCGGCCGGGAGCCGTCCGCCCTCGCCGGCTGGGAGCGTCTCGGCGCCACCCGCTAGCGTCTGGCGGGTGAACGACTACTCCTGGCTGCGGATCCCCGCGGCGGACGTGGACCGGGCGGCGCGGGAGCTGCTCGGATGGCGGCTCACCGCCAACGGGGTCACCGCCCGGCTCACCGAGGTCGAGGCCTACAGCGGCCTCGGCCAGGACCCGGCCAGCCACGCCCACCGGGGCATGACCGCGCGCAACGAGGTGATGTTCGGCCCGGCCGGGATGCTGTACGTCTACCAGATCTACGGCATGCACTTCTGCGCCAACGTGGTCTGCGGCGAGGAGGGGGTCGCTTCCGCCGTACTGCTGCGGGCCGGGGAGGTCGTCGACGGGCTGGAGACCGCCCGGTCCCGGCGCCCGGCCGCCAAGCACGACCGCGATCTGGCCGCCGGGCCCGCCAAGCTGATGCAGGTGCTGGCCCTCGACCGGCGGGCCAACGCGACGTCGGTCGTGGACGGCACCGGTCCCGCGACCCTGACCCCGCCGGTCGAGCCGGTGCCGGCGGCCGAGGTGGTCGCGGGTCCTCGGGTCGGGGTCACCTCCGCGCACGACGTGCCGTGGCGGTTCTGGATCAAAGGCGATCCCACGGTGAGCGGCTACCGCCGGCACACGCCCCGGCAGCGCACCCGGAGCTGACGGTCAGTTCCGCTCCGGCTGGGCGAACCGCAGCAGGTTGCCGTACGGGTCGATCAGCTGCATCGTCGGTCCGCCCGGCGCGTCCACGTCGACGCCCGGGGGCTGGGCCGCCTCCGGACGGGACAGCAGCTCGTCGCGCAGCGCGTGGACGTCGGCGACGGGGAACCAGACGACGCCGTGCGGGCTGCCGTCGCCGCGGTGCTCGGACAGGTGCAGCACGGCCTCGGACCTCGAGACCTGCACGTACCACGGCATCCCGGGTTCGAACTGGTGCCGCCAGTCCACGGCGAAGCCGAGGTACCCGATGTAGAACCGCAAGGCCACCTCGACCGACATCACCCGCAGCACCGGCACGCCGGGCGCGATCTCCGGCCGGGCCGGCCCTCCGCTGGTGGTCACAACGCCTCCTCCTTCTCCCGGATGTGCGCCCGGGCCGCGCCGATGCACGGCCCGGCGACGATGAGCGCGGCCACCGCCAGGGCTGCGAGAGCCTCCCCGCCGGTCGGCACCTCGGCCGGCAGCCGGGGGTCGACGAGCCCGCCCGGATCGAGCACCACGATGACCGCGTCGCCGAGTTCGGCCGCCGGCCGGTCCTCGGGCCAGGACCCCAGCCGGCCGGCGACCGGCTCACCGGCGCGCCGGAGCGTGTAGGTGGCGGGACCGCGGCTGCTGCGGTGCACCTCGGCCACAGTGCCGACGGTCCGCACCCCGCGCATGTCCAGGACCACAGCCCAGAAGGCAGCCGCGGCCAGGAACATCAGCAGAGCGCTGAGCAACCAGGCGACCAGGAGCCAGACCGCCCGGGCGTTGACGTACGGCCACGGCCGGGCGACGTAGAAGACGATGGGGCTCACCGCCCACACCAGGGTTCCCACCACCGGGACCAGGTCGGGGCGCACCCACGTGGTGGCGACCACCGAGTCGAGCGCGGCCACCACCAGAAAGACCAGCAGGTACACGCCCGATCGGCCCAGCACGGCTCCGGCTCTTCGCACGGCAGCACCGTACCCGGTGGAATAAGCGCGATCCGCCCCCCGGCGGGCGGCCCGGCCGTTAGCGTTCCCGGTGGTGATCTCGCGTCGGATGTTGCTGCTGCTCGACGTCATGTGTGTGGCCGGCGTCGGCTGGGCCGGCGTGCTCATCGGCGCCCTGCTCGGCGGGGACCGGCTCGTGTCGACCAGCGTGGCCGTGGTGGTCGCCGGGGTGCTCGTGCTGCCGGGGTTCACCGCCGGGGTCCTCACCAACCGGCGGATCGTGCGGGGCCGGCAGCCGCAGAGCGGGTGGGTGCGGTCGGTGTGGTCGCCGCCCGAGTTGCCGCGCTGGGGGCTCACCCTCACCGGGCTGGTGTTCTTCGCGTTCTGGCTGGCCGGGATCAGTGCCATCGCCGGGATGAGCCAAGAGATCCCGGCCGGGGACAGCGCCGCCGCGCAACGCCAGGTCGATCACCAGCAGCGGTTCGCGCTCGGGGTGCTCGGCGGGGTCGGGACCGGCGGCACCGCGCTGGCCGCCGCGTCACTGCTGCGGGTACGCCGCACAGCCCGCACCGGCGAGCGGCAGACGGCGGCGAGCTGAGGCGTCGAGACCGGCGCCGTCCCGCGTATTGACAACTGGTTATATCTGCATGCTTCTATGAGGCACGCGATTTGACATCGTTGTCACCACGAAGGGACGGCTCCCCCATGCTCCGTACCCTCGCCACGGCGGTCATCCTCGTCGCCGCGGCCCTCTCGGTCCCGTCGGCCGCGCAAGCAGCCGCCGATCCCGACCTCACCCAGTACGTCAATCCGTTCGTCGGCAGCGACGACAGCAACTCCCCCAACCCGGTCGGCGGCGGCGCCGGCGGCAGCACCTTCCCCGGCGCCACCGTGCCGTTCGGGATGGTGCAGTTCAGCCCGGACACCCCCACCGCCTCACCGTCGGGCTACCGCGACCGGGACCGCACCGTCGAGTCGTTCAGCCTCACCCACTTCAACGGGGCCGGCTGTCCCAACAACGAGGACATCCCGATCCTGCCGGTCACCGGCGCGCTCGGCGCCTCCCCCGGTTCCAGCTGGACCAGCTACGCGTCCGCCTACACCAAGAGCAACGAGAGCGCCGAGCCCGGCTACTACCGCAACCGCCTCGACAAGTACGGCGTGGACGCGGAGCTCAGCGCGACCAAGCGCACCGGCGCACTCAAGCTCACCTACCCCGCCAGCACCACGGCCCGGGTGCTGATCAACGCCAGCCGCTCGGCCACCGGCGACCGCGACGGCAACGTGACGATCACCGGCAACCGGGTCTGGGGTGAGCACACGGCCGGCGGCTTCTGCGGCGGCAAGACGTTCAAGATGTACTACTCGATCCAGTTCGACCGCACGCCCACCGGCTTCGGCACCTTCAAGGGCGCCACGGTGACCGCCGGATCGTCGACCACCAGCGGCACCAGCACCGGCGGCTACGTCACCTTCGACACCACGGCGAACGCGGTCGTCAACGCCACCGTCGGCATCTCCTTCGTCAGTGTGGCCAACGCGCAGAACAACGCCACCGCCGAGGCGGCGCCCTTCGCCACCGTGCGCGCCAACGCCGACGCCGCCTGGAACACAGCCCTGAACCGCGTGCAGGTGACCGGCGGCGCCACCACCGACCTGCAGAAGTTCTACACCGCGCTCTACCACGTGCTGCAGAACCCGAACCTGTCCAGCGACACCAACGGCGAGTACCGCGGCTTCGACAACGCGGTGCACACGGCGAGCCACCCCGTCTACCAGAACTACTCCGGGTGGGACATCTACCGCTCGTGGGCGGCGCTGGTCGCCCTGATCGCCCCGGACGTGATGACCGACATCGTCAAGTCCATGGTGCTCGACGGCCAGCAGGGCGGACTGCTGCCGAAGTGGTCGCACCAGACCGTCGAGGACTTCGTCATGCCCGGCGATCCCGGCCCGATCATCGTGGCCAGCGCGTACGCGTTCGGCGTGCGCGGCTTCGACACGGCGGCGGCGCTGGCGCTGATGAAGAAGAGCGGCAGCGGCGGCTCGACCCAGGGCGTGGTGCTGCGCGGCAACCAGGCCACCTATCAGGCCAACCGCTTCATCCCGGGCAACCCCTCGGAGACCCTGGAGTACGCGGCCAGCGACTTCGCGATCGCCCAGTTCGCCGGCGCGCTCGGTGACAGCGCCGGGCGCGACACGTACGCGGCCCGCTCGCAGTACTGGCGCAGCCTGTTCAACGGCGAGTCGTCCTATCTGCACACCCGCGACGGCGGCGGGGGCTGGTCGGCGAACCTGAACCCGGCCCAGGAGAGCCCGTACGTGGAGGGCAACGCCGCCCAGTACACCTGGATGGTCCCGCACAACATGGGTGCGCTGATCACCCTGATGGGCGGCCCCGGCACCGCGGTGCAACGCCTCGACCACCACTTCACCGAGCTCAACGGCGGGCTGAGCCGGCCGTACTTCTACATCGGCAACGAGCCCGAGCACAACGTGCCGTGGACGTACAACGCCGCCCGCAAGCCGGCCGGCACGAGTGACGCGGTCCGGCGGGTGATGGCCGATTCGTTCACCACCGGCGCCGGCGGCCTGCCGGGCAACGACGACCTGGGTGCGACCTCGGCCTGGTACGTCTGGTCGGCGCTGGGCCTCTACCCGGTCACGCCGGGCGCGGACACCCTCGCCGCGCACGGTGCGCTGTTCCCGAACGTGCTGATCCGGCGCGGCCCGGGCGACATCACCATCACCGGCGGCAGCGCGGCCAACCGGTACGTGCAGTCGCTGGCCGTCGACGGGAGCACGACCAGCCACAACTACCTGCGCTACGGCGACATCGCGGACGGCGGGACGGTCACCTTCGCCATGGGCGGCAGTCCGTCGAGCTGGGGTACGGGCGCTGCGGACGTACCGCCGAGCTTTGCCGCCGGGGCGACCCAGCCGCCGGCGGAACCGGATCTCGGGGCGAACCTGGCCCTGGGCCGGCCGGTGACCGGCTCGGCGGCCTGCGCCGCGAGCGAGGCCCCCGCCAAGGCGGGCGACGGCGAGCTGAAGGGCTACTGGAAGGGGATATCG
>NZ_JBEZGQ010000469.1:0-6332 GCF_040650095.1 Actinoplanes sp. NPDC048791
GGCCGCCACCTGCTGGCCATTGTGTCCAGTATGGTTGTGCTGCTCTGGTTTCGACTGTTCGAGCGTGGTGCGCATTCGGAACATGATCTGCCCGTCCGCCCGCATCATCCCGCTGCGGCTGGACGCGGACGGCGTGCACCGGCTCACCGTCAACCTGCACCCCGCCGATCTGGGCCCGGTGCAGGTCGTCGCCGAGATCCGCAACGGTGAGATCAACGTGCAGCTGTCCAGCTCGACCGACGCGGGCCACGAGTCGCTGCGCAACGCCCTGGACGACCTGCGGCGCGAGCTTCAGCAGTCCGGCTTCGGCAACGCCTCGCTGGATCTGCGGCAGGGCACCGGCCAGGACCAGGCGCGGCAGCAGTTCGCGTTCATGGGCAGCAACAACGGCACCCGCGGCGGGAACGGCGGCGACACCGCGGAACCGGCTCCCGTGCCGGCCGAAACCAGTCCCCCTCGTACCAATGGCAACAGCCGCCTCGACATCCGGGCCTGAGCCGAAAACAGGGGCTAAGTGAATCGGCGAACCCGCCGAAACTGAGGGCGAGGGCCACCGACTCGAACTCTGGAGGACTTGTTCATGACGTCACCGATCGGCGGAAACGTCAGCAAGGAATTCGACGCCAAGAACGTCACCGCGACGTCGATGTACACGAACAAGACCAAGACGGACGCCGGCACCAGCAAGTCGGTCGCCGATCAGGACACGTTCCTGAAGCTGCTGGTGGCGCAGCTCAAATACCAGGACCCCAGCAACCCGGCCGACTCGACCCAGTTCCTGGCCCAGACGGCGCAGTTCACCCAGGTCGAGAAGCTCGGCCAGATCGCCGAGATGATGCAGGCCCAGCAGTTGATCGGCGCGAGCGCGCTGGTCGGCCGCACGGTCACGTATCAGGACGCGAACGGCATGACCCAGACGGGCGTCGTCACCAAGACGAAGCTCAACGGAGACAGCGAACCGACGCTCGTGGTCGGGAACACGGATGTGCAGCTGTCCAAGGTCACGGAAGTCCAGCAAACCGCAACCGGACCAGCGACAACCACCGATCCCGCTACCCCGAAGGACACCTGACCTATGCTGCGTTCTCTCTTCTCCGGCATCAGCGGCCTGCGCGCGCACCAGCAGATGATGGACGTCACCGGCAACAACATCGCCAACGTCAACACCACGGGTTACAAGTCGAGCCAGACCGTCTTCCAGGACACGCTGTCGCAGATGGTCAACGCGGCCGGCGCACCGCAGAACGGCTCCGGTGGCACGAACCCCGCCCAGGTCGGCCTGGGTGTACGGACGGCCAGCGTGAACGCCAACTTCAGCCAGGGCGCCGCGCAGACCACCGGCAAGTCCGGCGACATGATGATCCAGGGTGACGGCTTCTTCATCACCAAGAGCGGCGGGGAGACGGTCTACACCCGGGCCGGCTCGTTCACCTTCGACGCCAACGGCTCGCTGACCACGCCCAACGGCCAGATCGTGCAGGGCTGGAGCGCGGACGCGCAGGGCGCTGTCAACGTGGCGGGCGCGCCCGGCAACATCAAGCTGCCGATCGGCATCAGCCTGGCCCCGGCGGCAACCTCGAAGTTCACCCTGACCGGCAACCTGTCGTACGAGGCACCGATCGACCCCACGGGTGTCGCGCCGGGAAGCTCCAAGGTGATCCCCATCCCCGTGATCGACGGGAACGGCGCCTCCAGCACCCTGAACGTGACGCTGACCAGGTCAGGCCAGGACGAGTGGACCGCGTCGACGCCCTCGGGCACACCGGTGGCCATCCCGTTCGTCAACGGCAAGCCGAACGACGGCAGCGTCCCGGTCACCAGCATCGTGCTCGACGGCCTCGCCGTCGACATCACCGACATCACCCAGTACAGCGGCAACACCGAGGCCCGGGTGAGCGCGTCGGACGGTTCCGCCGCCGGCATCCTGAGCTCCTACACGGTGTCGAACACCGGCCAGATCGTCGGTGTCTTCTCCAACGGCCTGAAGCAGACGCTGGGTCAGCTCGCGCTGGCCAACTTCAACAACGTCAACGGCCTGGAGAAGATCGGCGACTCGATGTTCCGCAGCACGGTCAACTCGGGCCTGGCCCAGGTCGGCTCGGCCGGCTCGGCGGGCCTCGGCCTGATCACCAGCGGCGCGCTGGAGATGTCGAACGTCGACCTGGCCCAGGAGTTCACCAACCTGGTCATCGCCCAGCGTGGTTTCCAGGCCAACAGCCGGATCATCACCACCTCCGACGAGATCCTCCAGGAACTCGTCAACCTGAAGCGGTGAATCGGATGCATGGCCCGGCTTAGGCGGGGTCTGAGAAGAAGGACCGGCTTGGGCCGGGGCCGGGGACGTCTGCCGGCCCCGGCTTCGCTCTTTCCGGGGCGGCTCGCACCCGGAAAGTGACCAGGTCGCGCTCATCGGCAACCGATACCACGCCGAAGTGACTAAGGACGGGCCATGGACGGCCCACCAGCCAAAAGACGCCCCAAGGACGGATGTCGTGATTCTCGTAACCCGCCTCAACGGAGCCGTGTTCGCCCTCAACCCCGACCTCGTCGAGCGTGCCGACTGCACGCCCGACACGGTCATCACGCTGGTGGACGGCACCAAGTACGTCATCGCCGAATCGGTGCCCGAGTTCATCGACTCGGTGCGCCACTACCGCGCCTCGCTGATCGCCCAGGCGAGTCGCATCGAGTCCGAGCCGGCCCTGCTGGCCGAGCCCGGGCCCACTGACCACGACGACGAGACCGCTGCGACGAACGTCCTGCAGCTGCACCGGAAGGACCGCTGATGGACCTCGCCACCATCCTTGGTGTAGTCATCGCACTGGCCATCGTCTTCACCGTGCAGATCCTGGAGGGCGGCAGCCCGGCCTCCATCATCCTGATCCCGTCCATGCTGCTGGTCTTCGGCGGCGCGTTCTGCGCCGGCATGGCCGGTGGCGTGCTCAAGGACGCCCTCGGCGCCGGCAAGCTGCTGCAGAAGGCCTTCCTGGCCAAGGTGACGCCGCCGAACAAGCTCGTCGACGACATCGTCAAGCTGGCCGAGCGGGCCCGCCGTGAGGGCCTGCTGGCCCTCGAGGACGCGGTCAAGACCGTCGAGCACCCGTTCCTCAAGCGTGGCCTGCAGCTGGCCATCGACGGTACGGACCCCGAGGAACTGCACGACATCCTGCACGCCGAGGTCGGCGCCAAGAAGAAGGCCGACAAGGCCGGCATGAAGATCTTCGAGAACATGGGTGGCTACGCCCCGACCGTCGGCATCATCGGCACGGTCATGGGCCTGGTGCACGTGCTCGAGAACCTCGACAAGCCGGAGACGCTCGGTCACTCCATCGCCGCGGCGTTCGTCGCGACGCTCTGGGGCGTGCTGTCCGCCAACCTGATCTTCCTGCCCGTCGCGGCCCGCCTGACCCGTCTCTCCGGCATCGAGGCCGAGGAGATGGAGCTGGTCATCGACGGTGTGCTCGCGATCCAGGCCGGCTCCAACCCGCGCCTGGTCGCGCAGAAGCTGCGCAGCCTGCTGCCGCCGGACGCCGCCAAGGCGGCCGAGGCCGCGTCCACCAAGAAGGCGGCCTAACCATGAGCTCGGGCGGCGGGGGGCGCCGGAAGAAGGGCGGCCACGAAGAGCACGAGGAGCACGTCAACCACGAGCGCTGGCTCGTGTCGTACGCCGACATGCTCACGCTGCTGTTCGTCCTGTTCGTGGTGCTGTTCAGCATGAGCAACGTCGACAAGAAGAAGTTCGCCGAGCTGGCGGCCGGCCTCTCCGAGGGCTTCGGTGCCTCCAGCGTCGCGATGACCGGCAACGTCTCGAACCTGGAGGGCGCCGGGCAGAGCACCAACGTCGTACCGATCGACCCGGGCACCAACCCGGGCGACGGCGGCAGCGGCACGGAGGGCATGACCAAGGAGCAGAAGGAGGCGGTGCAGCGGGCCCTGCTCGCCGCGAGCCGCAAGGAGGCCTCGGCCAACGCGAAGGCGGCCACCAAGGAGGCCGAGAACCTCAAGGAGATCGAGCGGAAGATCGCCGACGCGCTCGAGGCGGCCAAGCTGCTCAACCAGGTCAAGTTCACCATCAACGAGCGCGGCCTGGTGGTCACCGTGGTCACCAACGAGGTCGTCTTCGCCGGCAACCGGGCCGAGCTGCGGGCCGGCGGGCGCAAGATCCTCGACGCCATCGCGCCCACGCTGGCCAAGCTGCCGAACAACATCGAGGTCGACGGCAACACCAACCAGCTCAAGGCGACCACCACGTACTACCCCAGTGGCTGGGAGCTGTCCGCGGCGCGGGCGTCCACCACCGTCCGGTACCTGATCGGGCACGGCCTGCCCAAGGACCGGATGAGCGCGGTGGGCTTCTCCGACACCAAGCCGCTGATCGATCCCAAGGACCCGCGGGCGGTCACCATGAACCGCCGGGTGGACGTCGTCGTGCTCACCAAGCTCAACGCCGAGCAGGCCGCGCTGCTGCCGGCGGCAGCGGGCGACGACGCGAAGCTGCACACCGGAACTACCACCAAGCAGGCTGCCGGTGAGCCTAAAGCGACCGCCGGCACGACCGAATCAACCACCGAGTCCACCACCCCGCACGACTGACCACGACAGGAGGAGTTCCGATGAGCAAGGACGACAAGGACGCTACGGCGGAAGCGCCGAAGAAGAAGTCCAAGAAGATGCTGATGATCATCATCCTGGCCGTGGTGCTGCTCGGCGGGGGCGGCGCCGGCGGCTGGTTCTTCTTCCTCAAGGGCGACGCGGCCGAGGCCGCCGAGCCGGAGCCGGTGAAGGGCGCGGTCGTGGCGATCGAGGACACGATGACGATCAACCTGGCCGACGCGCACTACCTCAAGCTCGGGTTCGCCCTGCAGATGACCGAGGAGGCCGGCGAGGAGGAGGTCGACCTGGCGGAGGCCCGGGACCTGGCGATCGACAACTACACCGGCATGGAGCTGGCCGAGCTGGAGACCGAGAAGGGCCGGCTCAAGGCCAAGGAAGAGCTGCTCGAGAAGATCGAGAAGGCGTACAACCACGACGACAAGCACCTGGTGATGGGCATCTACTTCACCTCCTTCGTCACCCAGTGACCCCCGCGATGGGCAGGTCCGCTCCCCGCGGACCTGCCCATTTCGCGTAGCCGGGGACAAAGCACGCCCGGCGGCTCAGCGGTTCCGCAACCCGGCCGATCAGGACGACGTGACCACGTCTCCGACCCGATCCCCCGGCAAGATGGCCCGGCGCGGCAACGCCGGCCCCACCACGTACGACTTCCGCAAGCCGATCAAGCTCTCCCGCGAGCACATCCGCACGCTGCAGATCGCCTTCGAGACGTACGCGCGCAGCTGCGGAACGCTGTTCACCACCCGGCTGCGCGTGGTCAGCAGCGTGTCCCTGGTCTCGATCGAGCAGCTGAACTACGACGAGTACATCTCCTCGCTGGCCAACCCCACCGTGATCGCGGTCGTCTCCATCGAGCCACTGTCCGGCACGGTGCTGCTGGAGCTCGCCTCCTCGGCCGCAATGACCGCTATCGACCATATGCTCGGTGGCCCCGGCGGCGCCCAGCCGGAGCGGCCGCTGACCGAGGTCGAGATGCCCCTGCTGCGCGGGCTGATGGAACGGATGCTCGGCGAGCTGCGGTACGGCTTCGAGCAGCTGGTCGACATCTCCCCGAAGCTCAAGGAGATCGAGTACAACGCCCAGTTCCTGCGCGCGCACCAGCCCGGCGACGCCGTGGTGATCGCCTCGTTCGAGGTGAAGATCGGCACCGAGGAGTGCGTGGCCAGCATCTGCCTGCCGTTCAGCACCATCCTGCCGGTGCTCGAGAAGCAGGAGACGATCGAGCTCACCGCGGCCGAGCGGATGGTACGCGACACCTCGCTGCGCAACCTCACAGCCGGACTTTCCGCGGCGCCGATTGACGTAGCTGTCCGATTCCAGCCCATTCGCATGCGTACCGATGACATTGTGGATCTACGACCCGGTGATGTCGTGCCGCTGGCCCACCCGACCAGCGTGCCGCTCGAGGTCACCGTCAACGAGACCGTTTTTGCACACGCAGTGCCCGGTAACCAGGGTGCCCGGCTCGCCTGCCTCGTCGTGCCGTCGCCCAAGGAGGAGCGCCGATGACCGCGCCCACGATCACCGATCCCCAGCTCGCGCTGGTCCGCAGCGCTGCCGAGGCGGCCCTGGCCGTGCTCCCGACCAGCCGTGAGCTGCTGGTCGGCGCGCCGGTGAGCGCGAGCGCCGACATGCTGACCACCGGGCAGGCCGTCACCGCCCGGTTCAGCGGGGCGGCGACCGGTGAGGTCGTCGTCGTGGTCGGGCAGGACCTGGCC
>NZ_JBEZGQ010000470.1:0-6327 GCF_040650095.1 Actinoplanes sp. NPDC048791
CGGTTCCCGCCGGTGGGCGGCGGTGCCGCAGGAGCCGACGCCCTCCCCGGTGGCGATGCCGTCGATGGCCTGGTTGTAGAAGTCGGGCAGGCTGGGCGCGGCGCCGTGGCGCAGGTGCCGGCCGTCGGGATCGGCGAGCAGGACGGAGACGAGGACCTCCTCCGGTGCGAGGGCCTCGATCGAGCGGGCCATGCCGTCCAGCACCTCGGCCAGCGGCGCCTGGCGGGCGATCTGCTCCAGCAGGACGCGGTGCTCGGCCATCAGCCGCTGGGCGTGCTTGACCTGGGTGATCTCCACGCCGATGACGTGGATCCCGGTCACCTCGCCGGCGGCGTCCCGGCGCGGCTCGTAGGTGAAGTCGAAGAACAGCTCCCGCGCGTGCGGGCCGGCCCCGAGCACCACGCGGGCGTCCCGGCCGGTGTAGGGCTCGCCGGTGGCGTAGACCTGGTCCAGCAGGGCGAAGAAGCCCTGGTCGGCCAGCTCGGGCAGCAGCTCCGCGAGCGGGACCCCGGTGCGCGTGCGGTCCGCGCCGACAGCGGCGAAGAACGCCGGGTTGGCCGCTTCCACCACGTGCGCCGGCCCGGCCAGGGACGCGAACACGGCGATGGACTGCCCGAACAACGCCCGCAGATCCTCCTGCGCGGCAACTCCCGGGCCGGCAGCACCCGGCCGCTCATCTGATACGGCCGTCATGATGTGGTCCGCCTTCTCTCTGCCTCGGGTGCGACCAATCTACGGGACGCCGGCGGGAAGCGCTCCGGGGCTGCGGCCAGGGCCGGAGCAGCGCGGCCCGTATATTGCGGTCATGGCAGACCAGCCCGACACCTCGGCCTTTCCGCCCCGCCGCCGCTCGGCGCGGCTCGGTGTGGCGGTGACCAGTGAGCTCGTCGAGCTCATCGTCACCGGTGAGATCCCCGAGGGTGGCCTGCTGCCCCCGGAGGGCCCGCTCAGCGATCACTTCGGGGTGAGCCGCACGGTGATCCGCGAGTCGGTGAAGCGGCTCGAGGAGAAGGGGCTGGTCGTGGTCGCCCAGGGCCGGGGCACGCAGGTGGCCCGGTCCGGGTCGTGGAACATGCTGGATCCGATCGTGCTCTCCGCGCTGATCGACAGTGACGAGTCGCTGGGCATCCTCGACGAGCTCACCATCGTGCGGGGCAACCTGGAGTCGGCCATGGCCGGCGCGGTGGCCGAGCGCCACACCCAGGAGGAGCTGGCGCGCATCGAGCACGTCCTGGACGCGATGCGGGAGATGCGGCAGGAGAGCGACGCCTTCCGGCAGGAGGACGTCGTCTTCCACTTCACGGTCATGGAGATCTCCCGGAACCGGCTGGCCGAGAACATAGCCAAACGCCTGTACCGGCGCGCACTGGAGAGCGACCGGTATCAGGGGCTCCGCTACGACGGCGCTTTCGCGTCGACCATCGAGGAGCACAGCAAGGTGGTCGAGGCGATCGCCCGGCACGACGTCGAGGGCGCCGAGCGGGCGATGCGCCACCACATCGTCAGCTCCTGGCAGCGGCGCCGTCCGGCGGCTCCTCCGGAGAGCGGCTCGTAGGTCCCGCCGGCACCGCGCCCGCCGGGATGAGGCCGGCCGAGACCAGGTCACGCCACAGCCCGGCGGGGATGTCGGTGTTGAACCGCTCGAGGTCCTCGTCGACCTCCCGGGGCGAGCGCATGCCGATGGCCACGGCGGCGACCGCGGGATGCAGCAGCGGGAAGGCCAGCGCCGCCGCCGGCAGCGGCACGCCGTGGTCCGCGCAGATCGACGCGATCCGCTCGGTCCGCCGGATCACCGCGGCGTCGGCCGGGCGGTATTCGTACGTGGCGCCGGGCCGGGGCTGGTCCGTCGAGAGCAGGCCGGTGGCGAAGACGCCGGCGGCGACGATCGCGACGCCGGCGTCCCGGGCCGGCGCGAGCACCGCGTCGAGGGCACTGTGCTCCAGCAGCGAGTACCGGTTGGCCAGCATGATCACGTCGACCAGTCCCGCCCGGATGAGCGGTTCGAGGCCGGCGGTCGAGTTCGTCCCGATGCCGATGGCCGACACGACGCCCGCTGACCTCAGCCGGGCGAGCGACGCCAGGGCCTCCCGGGCCGCGCCGTCCCAGGCCTGGTCGGGGTCGTGCGCGTAGAGGATGTCGATCCGGTCGAGCCCGAGGCGTTCGAGACTCCCCCGCAGGCAACGCTCGACGCCGTCGGCGGAGAAATCCCAGCGCCGCTCCAGGTCTCCGGGCACGACGAAGCCGTCGTCGTCCCGGTCGAGCGGGGGTACGCGGGGAACGAGCAGCCGGCCGACCTTGGTGGAGACGAGGAACTCGTCCCGCGGCCGGTAGCGCAGTTCGGCCCCGATGCGCCGCTCGGACAGCCCGAGGCCGTAGTGCGGCGCGGTGTCGAAGTAGCGGATACCTCGTTCCCAGGCCCGGCGCAGCGTACGGGCGGCCTGCTCGTCGTCCATGGCGGCGGCGAAGTTGCCCAGCGGTGCGCCGCCGAGCCCGAGGATGCCGCGGCGCCGCAGTTGCTCGACCGCACTGGTCATGTGGCGAGACCGTAGCAGGCCGAGGCGGTCCCGGACATGATCGCGGCCCGCTCCCCCGCGCTCAGGTCGGCCAGCAGTTCGTCCACAGCCTTACGCCAGGCGACCGGGCCGGCGCCCAGACACGCCACCGGCCAGTCGGAGCCGTACATGAGACGTCGCGGGCCGAACGCCTCGACCGCCACGCCGACCACCCGGCGCAGCCGTTGCGGGTCCTGCACGAGCCCGGCCAGCCCGGAGATCTTGGCCCACACGTTCGGCCGGGCGGCGAGCGCCCGCAGGCCGCGTTCCCAGCCGTCGTCGTCGATGGAGTCGGCGATGCCACCGAGATGGTCGACGACGAAGCGCAGGCCGGGATGCTCCCCGGCGACGGTCGCGGCCAGCGGTTGCTGCCACGAGCGGACGACCAGGTCGAAGCACAGGCCGCGGACACTGAGGGCGTCGAGGGCCACGCTGACCTCGGGCTGGTGCAGCCAGGCCGGATCCGGGTCGAGGTGGACCAGGTGGCGGAGGCCGACCAGCGGCCGGCCCGGATCCGGGCCCAGCGTGTCGAGCTGCGCACTGACGTCGCCGGTCAGATCGATCCAGCCGACCACTCCGGCCGCCCGGGGCCCGGCGCCGGCCAGCAGCCTCCGGGTCTCGGCGATGCTGTTGCTGGCCTGGACCACCACCGCGGTGTCGCTGCCGGTCTCGTCGAGCATGCGTTCCAGGTCGCCGGCGGCGAAGTCGCGGTCGATGACCGCCATCGTCGCCGGGTCGATCCAGGGCTGCGGATCGGTGGCCCGGTTCCACAGGTGCACGTGCGCATCGATCACCCCGCTCATGACAGGTGCCGCAGGTCGCGCCGGGACTCGGGGACCAGCCGCAGCCCGGCCCGCCGGGGACGCACGTGCGGGCCGGTGATCCCGGCGACCGGGTTGGCCGCCCGTACCGCGTTGATGTGCTCCTCGTCGACCCGGATGCCGATGCCCGGTTCGTCACCGAGGACGATGCCGCCGTCCATGATCTCCTGATCGATCCGCAGGCCGATCGGCGAGTCGAGGTGCTGGACCTCGAAGGACAGATGGTTGGGCACCGCGGCGGCGGCGTGGGCCACCGGGTTGGCGTGGTACGACACCGGGCTCACCGGCAGGTCGTGGCTGTGCGCGACGGCGGCCACCCGGAGGAAGTGGGTGATGCCCCAGACGTTGCCGACCTGGACGATGTCGACGGCACCGGCGTCCAGCAGCGGCCGGTACTGCTCCAGGCCGGTGAGGTTCTCGCCGGTCGCCACGGCTGTGCGCAGGTGCTGGCGCACCGAGGCGAGACCGGCGGCGTCCCAGCGGCGCACCGGTTCCTCGATCCAGGCCAGGTCGACGGTGCGCTCCAGCTCGCTGACGAAACGGACCGCCTGCGTACGGTTCCAGGCCTCGTTGGCGTCGAGCATGAGCGCCGGGTGCGTCGAGTTGCGGTGCAGCACGTCGCGGACCGCCAGCAGCCGGCGCAGGTCGTGGGTGACGTCCAGGCCGCCCTTGAGCTTGGCCGAGCTGAAACCGCGGTCGGCGTAGCGCTCGTAGAGGCGCACGAGGGCCTCGTCGTCGAGGGCGATGTCGAGCCCGGAGGCGTACCCGGGCACGAAGCGGTCCAGCGCCCCGAGGGTGCGCCAGAGCGGCTCATCCGCCGCCTTCGCCTTGAGATCCCACAGCGCCATGTCGATCGCCCCGACCGCGCCGAACGTCGCCCCGGCGTGACCGGTCTTGAACACCCAGCTCAGCATGCGGTCGTACAGCGCGGTGACGGCCCGCGGGTCCTCGCCCTCGACGGCACCGAAGACCCGGTCGATGTCGCCGTGGGGACCGACGCCGACGCCTTCGAGCCCGTCGTCGGTCTCGAGGATCAGCACGTGGACGTCGGTGCGCGGCTCGGGCATCACGCCGTTGGCGTCACCGGTCAGCCGCCCCCAGTCGTGCTTGGTCAACAGGCTGCGATAACCGGTGACTTTCATGTTGGCTCCTGGTCGGCAGACATTGGGCTCACTCCTTGGTCCCGCCGGCGGTCATGCCGGCGACCAGGAAGCGTTGTGACACGAGGAAGACGATGAGCACCGGCAGCACCGAGACCACGGTGGCCAGGGCCAGCGTCGGCAGCTGGACCGACTGCGCGCCGGCGGAGCTCGGGTTGAACGCCGGGGTGGAGGCGAGCAGGGAGGTCAGCCCGACCTGCACCGGATAGCCGTCGCTGGAGGGCAGCATCACGAAGGGCAGGAAGAAGTTGTTCCAGTTCTGCACGAAGCTGAAGAACGCGACCAGCGCGACGATCGGCGCGGCCAGCGGCAGGGCGATCCGGGTGAACACCTGGATCTCCCGGCACCCGTCGATCCGGGCCGCGGCCAGCAGGTCGCGCGGGATGCTGGTGGAGAAGTAGATGTAGGTCAGGTAGACCCCGAACGGGAAGAACGACATCGGCAGGATCACCGACAGCGGGCTGCCGATCAGGCCCACCGCGTTGAGCTCCAGGAAGATCGGCAGCACCAGCGCGGTGTTGGGGATCAGCATGACGACCAGGGTCAGCACCAGCAGCAGCCGCCGGAACCGGAACCGGGTCAGGGCCAGCGCGTAACCGGCCGGGATGCTCACCACCAGGGTGATGACGAGCGCGCCGACGGCGTACAGCGCCGAGTTGGTCATCCAGGTGGTGACCGCGCCGTCCTGGAACCCGAACAGCTGGCTCCAGTTGGTGGCCAGGTCGCCGATGCTGCCGAAGGCGAACGGGTTGCCGACGCTCAGGCCGCGCGCCGACTTGGTGGTGGCCAGCAGCAGCCAGACGATCGGGACGGCGAAGAACAGCACAAACACCGTCACCATGACCGCGACGATCGTCCGGCCGCTCCAGCCGCTGACGCCGGGCCGGTGCGCCGCCGCGGAGCCGGTGGGCACAGAGCTCATGGGTTCACTCCCGCTCGAACAGGCCGCCGCGCGTCACGAAGACGGCCGACAGCGCGAGGGCGACGACGAGCAGCAGCAGGGAGATCGCCGCCGCTCCGTTGAAGTCGTTCTGCTGGAACGCGTACTGGTAGGCGAGCTGGTTGAGCGAGTAGTCGTTGGGCACCACGGCGTTGCTGGCCTGCGAGAGCAGCTGCGGCTCGACGAAGAGCTGGGTGCCCGCGGCGAGCGACATGATGCCCATGTACGAGATCCACTTGCGCAGCATCGGCAGCTGGATGCGCCAGGCGATCTGTACGGCGTTGGCCCCGTCCACCCGGGCCGCCTCGATGACCTCGGCGCTGATGTTGTTCAGGGCGCCGTACATGATGACGATCCAGCCGCCGGCGCCGGTCCAGAAGGCGATGACGGCGAAGATGACCGGCAGGTTCCCCGGCACGATGACCTGCACGAAGCTCTCGAAGCCGAACAGCCGCAGCAGCCCGCCGACCGGGCTGGCCGTGGGGTCGAGGACGAACAGCCACAGCAGCACGCTGGAGGCCCCGGCCAGCGCGCCCGGCAGGTAGAAGACCAGCCGCTGGGTCCGGCTGAGCCACCGGACCCTGATCGCGTGCACGACGACCGCCAGCACGGTCACCAGCGCCACCAGCGCGACCAGCCAGATCACCAGGTAGAGGGCCACGTGCGTGACCGCGGGCCAGAAGCGAAAATCGCCGACCACCTTGGAGAAGTTGGCCAGCCCGGCGAATCCGCCGGTGGCGTCGGTGAACGCGAGGTACACCGCGTACAGCGCCGGCAGCAGCCCGAAGGCCAGCGTGAGCACCGCGTAACCCGAGATGAGGCCGTAGCTCATCACGTTGTCGCGGCCGGCGGGC
>NZ_JBEZGQ010000471.1:0-6325 GCF_040650095.1 Actinoplanes sp. NPDC048791
CGGCGAGGCCGACCCGGGCGTCGGCGACGAGGCCGTCGCCGTCGAGCCAGACGGCGGCGCCGGCGGAGACCACGGCCCAGTCCCCGGCGCGGCGTTCGACCTTCTCGTACGCGCTCCCGCCCCGCTCGCGCACCGGGATCCGGATCTCGACCAGGATCTCCCCGTCGGCGACCGCGGTCTCGTACGGCCCGCGGTGGAAGTCCTCCATGGTCACGACCCGGGTGCCGGCGGAACCACGGATCACGCAACTGGCGCCGAGCGTGGTGCACACGGCGGAGAGATCCTCGGAGGGGTCGGCCTGGCAGAGCGAACCGCCGAGGGTGCCACGGTTGCGCACGGTCGGGTCGGCGATGACCCGCTCGGCGTCCCGGAAGATCGGCAGCACCGCGGCGAGCGCGTCGGACTCGAGCAGCTCCCGGTGCCGGGTGAGGGCGCCGATCCGGACCTGGCCGGGCTCGACGACGATGGCGCCGAGCTCGCCGTGCAGATCGTTGATGTCGATGAGATATTCGAAGTTGGCCAGCCGCAACTTCATCATGGGCAGCAGACTGTGCCCGCCGGCGACCAGCCGGGCGGTGTCGCCGTAGCGCTCGAGGAGACCGATCGCGTCGTCGACCGAGGTGGCCCGTGCGTACTCGAAGGGTGCCGGTACCTGCATGCCGCAGTATGGGCCGTCAGGTGATCAATCTGTCAACGGCTACCTAAGCCATTACTTAATCGGCTCGGTCCACATCGGTCGTTTCCACCTCGGACCGCCGTCAGAAGGACCGGATGTCCACGTCGGCGAAGGTCACCGCGTACGGCGGGTCGGTGTCGACGGCCTCGACGCTCAGGCCCAGCAGCACCTGGCCCTGGTCCGGCCCGTCCTTGGGCAGCCGTACCGAGCCCGCGAAGTCCCCGCCGCGGAAGACCTGGGCCTCGCCCTCGCGGACCACCAGGTGCACGCGGACCGACTCACGCAGGTCGATCCGTTGCTCGAGCGGGATCCGCCCGTAGACCCGGCGGTCGTCCGGCCGGTCCGCCGCCACCGACATCTCGTTCTGGCAGACGCGCAGCACCTGCCCGCCGCGCCGCGGGTCCCAGTGGAACCAGATCGCCGCGCAGCTGCCGGCCGACTGCAGCGCGGCGGTCACCTCCACGCCGAAGTCGTCCGCGATCAACTCGTCCGGGCCGACGCACTGGTACGTGCCCCGGTCGACCCGGGCGGCGCGCATCACGCCGCGGGTGGAGCAGCTGGCGTTCTGTTCCCGGATCTCGCTGTCCAGCCACTGGCCGGGCCGGTTCAGCGCGTCCTGGATGATCGGCTCGCCGCCGTCCGGCTCCACCGGGGTCCGGTCCGCGCCGTCGTCGTCCTCGTAGTCGGCCGCTTCGGTGGGTGGCGGGCTCTCCGGGGCCGCTGCCCCGTCCTGCCCGGTGGACTGCTCGACGCCGGCGGCGGCGCCACCGCGCGGAGATCCTCCGGTGGTCGACGGATCGCCGGTGCCGCGCTGCGCGTTCAGCACCAGCGCCACCGTGGCCACGCCCG
The DNA here is from genome assembly GCF_040650095.1 of Actinoplanes sp. NPDC048791. NCBI lineage: Bacteria > Bacillati > Actinomycetota > Actinomycetes > Micromonosporales > Micromonosporaceae > Actinoplanes > Actinoplanes sp. NPDC048791. The sequence goes on from NZ_JBEZGQ010000471.1 coordinate 1,526, forward strand.
CGACGACCAGCAGGACGGCCAGTACGGCGAGCAGCCGATGGCCCCGCGGCCGTCCCCTGCCGGCGGAGATCTCACCGCGGGAGTAGTGGTCGGTGGCGTAGGGGCGGGGCGGGTAGTTGTCGTCGGACTCGAAGTACTCGGCCACGACCGGCGGGGCCGGGACGACGGGGGCGCTGAACACCGTGGTGCGCTGCCGGGCCGGCGGGCGCGAGCCGCGCTGGTCGTCGCCCAGCAGCATGTCGAGCAGTTCCCGGGCGGTCGGCCGCTCCTCGGGGTCCTTCGACAGCGACAGGGCGACGATGTCCCGCAGCGACTCGGGCAGCCCGTTCAGGTGCGGCGGCTGGGTGAGGATCCGGGCCGCGGTCGCCGGCGGCGAGTCACCGTGAAATGGCGTGCGGCCGGTGCCGGCGTAGGCCACGACACAGCCCCAGGCGAAGATGTCCGCGGCGGCCGTCAGCGGCGTGCCCGGCTCGGAGCTGAAGCGCTCGGGGGCCATGTAGGCGACCGTGCCGACCATCTGGTCCGTACGGGTGTGCTGGCTGGTCGCCTCGAAGGCCCGGGCGATGCCGAAGTCGATGACCTTGGGGCTGCCTGGCGCCAGCAGCACGTTGTCCGGTTTCAGGTCGCGGTGGATGACCCCGGCGCCGTGGATGCCGGTCAGCGCGGTCGCCACCCCGACCGCCAGCGAGTGCAGGGCCGCCGCGCGCAGCGGGCCGCGTTCCTCCACCACCTCGCCCAGGCTCGGGCCGTCGACGTACTCGACCACCAGGTACGGCGGGTTGTGGTCCAGGTCCGCGTCGAGCACCTCGGCGGTGCAGAACGACGGCACCTGCCGGGCCCGTTCCACCTCGCTGCGGAAGCGCCCGCGGAACTCCGGGTCGTTGACCAGGGCCGCGTGCACCAGCTTGATGGCCACATAGTTGTCGTCGCGGTCGGTCGCCAGGTAGACCACGCCCATGCCGCCCGAGCCGAGCCGGCCGGTGAGCCAGTACTCGCCCAGCTGCTCCGGGTCCCCACGGCGCAGCGGAGTCACGCGGTACGCGGTGTCCACGGTCAACTCCCCACAGAGGTACGACGGCGCCGCGACAGCAGGAGCGCCGTCAGGACCAGCGCGGCGAGCAGGAGCACGAACCATCCCGCGCCGAGCCGGCCGACCACACCACTCAACTCGCGCTGGAGATTCGAGGCAAGATTCACGATCGGATCCTGCCCGGAAGTCCTCAGATCCTTGACAAGGCGCAGCTCATACCATCCGTAGTAGGCCACGTACGCTCCGGCGACGACCAGCACCGCGCCGCCGATCCGGGGCACGAAAGCCGCCGCCCGGCGCAGGCGCGACACCGCGGAGACCCGGACCAGAGCGACGGCGAGGGCGGTCACGCCGATCACGAGACCCATCCCGGCCGCGTAACTGACGAACAGGGCCACCCCCTCGACGGTGGAGCCGGCGCGCAGGCTGGAGACGACGATCGCCAGGAACGGCCCGATCGCGCAGCCGAGCGACGCGATCGCGTAGGCCATGCCGAACAGGACCATCGACGCGGCCGTCCCGGTCAGGCGCGGCGCGCGCATCCCCCGGCCCGGGGCCGGCAGGGACCGCCCGGCGAGCAGCCAGCCCCCGAGGACCACCAGCCCGGCCCCGAGGACCACGGTGAGCCACGGCAGCCGGGGCATCAGCCACCCGGTCAGCGGGGCCAGCAGCAGCCCGAACACCCCGAAGACCAGGACATAACCGGTGGTCAGAGCGGCCGTGCAGCGCAACGCCCGGCCCACGGCGGCCGGACCGCCGCCCGCGGCCCGCGGCTCGTCGCCGGCCACCAGGACCGACAGGTACGCCGGCAGCAACGCGAAGCCGCACGGGTTCACCGCACCGAGCATCCCGGCGGTCAGCGCGAGCAGCAGCGTGGCCTGCACGGCTCACGCCACCAGCGACTTGACCTTGGTGGTCAGCTGCAGGTCGTCCAGATAGTCGGTGGTGACGATCTTGCCCGTCCGGTCGAGGATCACGTAGGTGCTCTGCTGCGTGATGCCGAACTTCTTCCACAACTTGCCCGGCTCGTCGTCCAGGTGCGGCACCGCGCCCACCTCCAGGTCGGCGACGAACTCGTGCATGTCCTTGTTGTTGCCCAGGCCCGCGATGCCGAGGATGTTGAGCCGGCCCGCGTACTCCTGCTGCAGGTCGGCGATCGACATCGCCTCGCTCGCGCAGGTCGCGCACCAGGGCGCCCAGAACCACAGGATGGTCGGCTTGCCGGCCATGGTCGCCGCGTCGAACGCCTTGCCGTCCAGGGTCTTACCCGTGAACTTCAGCGACGCCGGCACCGTCACCGGCGCGGCCGGCGCGGCCGGATCCGAGGCAGCGGCCGCCGGTGGTACGGCCGGCACCGGCTCCGACGCCGCGACCGGTTCGGAGGCCGCCGGGCCGCACCCCGCGAGGAGCCCGAGGCAGAGCCCGGCGACCAGCCCGGACAGCAGCCGGGTCACTTCTTCACCGCTTCCGTCAGTCGCAGCGCCAGGGCCGGGCACACGTTGACCGCCTTGCGGGCACCGTTCTCCAGCCACGGCGGCAGCGGCGTCTGCGGGAACGCCGGGAAGCCGTTCGCGTCCAGCCGGATGATCTCCGGGGCGACCGCCGAGCAGAGACCGTGACCGTCGCACCGCGACCAGTCCACCGCGAGCTTCCGCGCCCCCTGATCGGTGTGGTACGGCAACGGCAGGATGCCGCGCACCTGCTTGCCGCAGCCCTCCCCGTTGGCGTGCAGCTCCACGTCACGGGCGAAGACCTCGAGCGCCGACAGCGCGAACCGGGCCGTGCCGTCGGGGTGGCTGCAGGCACCACGGCCCTTCACCACACCGGCCGCCTGGCGGACGTTCTCCAGCGCGCTGCCGCCCAGCGCCACCAGGGTCACCGCGCGGGCCAGGTCGGGCAGGCCGAGCCGGCACGGGCCGCACTGACCCGCCGACTCCCCGGCCAGGTACTGCGTGACCTGGGCGACCTCGCCCAGCGGGCAGGTGGTCGAGCCGATCGGGATCAGCATGCCGGCGCCCAGCGTGCCGCCGACCTTGGCGAAGCCCTTGCGGGAGATGGTCACCGTCTTCGCCGCCTCGGCGGTGATCCACTTGCCGTGGTAGCCGCCGACCAGCAGGCCCGGACCGATGTCGGCCCCGCACATGGTCAGCACGTCCATCAGCGGCGTGCCGGTCGGTGCCTCGACCACGGCGGGCGCGGTGGCCGAGCCGCCGACGGTCAGCATGACCGTGCCGGGCTCCTCGGGGATGCCGACCGCGTTGTACTCCCACGGGCCCAGCCGGGCCGCGATGGCCAGCTGCGAGTACGTCTCGGCGTTGGAGAGCAGGGTGGGCAGCCCGCCGACGCCGTTGTCGCTGGACCGGACCTTGCGGCCGGGCGGGATGTGCGCCTCGCCGTTGATGCCGCGGACCAGCGCGCCGCCCTCGCCGGAGATGAACCGGTGCGGGACGGTGACGATCCGGGTCGGCACCGGCATCCGGCGCTCGGCCAGGGCCGCGGCCAGCGACTCCTGCCCGATGCCGTCGTCGGCGATGCCGATCACGATCTCCTCGGCGTCCAGCGCGGCGGCGGCCAGCGCCGCGCCGTCCAGGATCAGGTGCGGGCCGCGGGTCAGCACGGCCTTGTCCTTCCAGGACGGCGGCTCGCCCTCGGTGGCGTTGACCACGATCACCGGCGGCAGGTCCTGACGCTGGCAGGAGTCGAGCACCGCGCGCACCTTGCGGGCGAACGGGAACCCGGCACCGCCGCGGCCGCGCAGCTCGATCCGGTCGGCCAGACCGATCAGCTCACCGCTGGACAGCGCCGCGAAGCCGCCGTGCACCTCCTGGTGCGCGATCAGGTCCAGGCGGCCGTACTCGTCGAAGCCCGCGGTGATCCGCGGTGTCCCGATGCTGGTGACCGGAGGGACCAGATCGGCGCTCAAGACGATGCCCCGCTACGGGTGGCATCGCCGCGGCGGGCGATCCGGTCGATGGCGCGCTCAGTCACTGTGCTTCCCCTCGCAGCTGACGCCAGTACACGTCGTCAGCCGATTCGTCCGTTCTGCCCCTGCTGCCGCGACGAGCCCCCCGGCTCGCCGCCCGGGCTGGTTCCTGCTGGGTGGCCCGGCGGGCCCGGCGCGACGCCATGTCGACCAGGGTCGGCGTCTCGTCGGGTTCCAGGTCCGGACCGGCCACGGCGCGCGGCGCCCCGGCCAGGTCCACGAACTCACTGCGGCTGTGTCGTCCCGAGTCGGCGCTGTCGACGTCGGCGCCCCGGTCGCGCCGGGTCCGGGGCGCAGTCTCGACATCGTCGGTGTAGCGCGAGGAGCGCGACGGCCGCGGTGGCTCGTCGTCCGGGTAACGGGCGGACCGCCGCCGCGGGGGCGGCGCCTCCTCGTACCGGTCGTCCTCGACGTAGCGCCGCTGCCGCGGTGCCGGGACGTCGTCGTCGGCGGCGTAACGCCGGGAGCGCGGCGCTTCCTCCTCGACGACGCGCCGGGAACGCGGCGCGGGGATCTCGTCCTCGTCGGCGTAACGCCGGCCGCGGACCGGGGCCTCTTCCTCGAACTCGGTGCCGGCGTAACGCCGGGACCGGGCCGGGGCCTCGTCCTCGAACTCGGTGCCGGCGTAGCGGCGCGAGCGGGCCGGGGGCTCCTCGGCGTACGGGTCACCGGCCGCCCGCCGGCGGCCACGCGGCGCGGGCACCTCGTCCTCGTCGGCGTAGCTGCGCAGCCCCTCGTCGAGCGCCCGGCGCGACATGGCGCTGGTCGGCTCGTCGAAGCGCTCGGC
>NZ_JBEZGQ010000472.1:0-6321 GCF_040650095.1 Actinoplanes sp. NPDC048791
GCCACATGCTCCCGGGCCCGATGGGCGAGCTGCCGCACGGCCGCGGCCGTCTTACCGACCGCGGCCGCGATCTCCTCGTACGGCAGCTCGAACACCTCACGCAGCACGAACACCGCCCGCTCGGTGGGTCCGAGGGTCTCCAGCACGGTCAGCATCGCGAACGAGACGCTCTCCGCGAGTTCGACGTCCTCGGCCACGTCCGGGCTGGTCAGCAACGGCTCGGGCAACCACTCACCGACGTACTCCTCGCGCCGGCGGGCCAGCGTCCGCATCCGGTTGAGGGCCTGCCGGGTGACCACCCGCACCAGGTAGGCCCGGGGGTCGCGCACCTCGCCCCGGGCCCCGGCGTCGAGGTCGGCCCACCGCAGCCAGGTCTCCTGCACGACGTCCTCGGCGTCGGCGGCGGAGCCGAGCATCTCGTAGGCGACCGTGAACAGCAGGCTGCGGTGGGTGAGGAACGGATCGTCGGTCATGCCCGCGAGGCGGTGCCGCTCGGCTGGGCCATGGGGGCAAGGCCGCACGACGCCGACAGTCCCTCGGCTTCGATGCCGAGGGCGACGTTCGTGCGGGCGGCCTGGTTGGCGAAGGCGATCCACACGGTGAGCTCGATCATCGCCGGTGCGCCGAGCCGGGCGAGCAGGCGGCCGGAGAGCTCGTCGGTGACGGACGGCGGGGTCTGCGACATCGCTTCGGCGTACTCCAGCACGTCGCGCTCCAGCGGTGTGAAGACGTCCGACTCCCGCCAGCGCGGCACCTGCTGGGCCTTGACCTCGTCCAGGCCGTTGTTGTGCGCCTGGAAGTAGCCGAGGTCGAGGCAGAACGAGCAGCCGACCAGCGCGGCGACCGCCATGTGGGCGTACGACTTGAGATCCTCGTCGCACTCGTGCCACTTGGCGGCCTTACGGCCCATACCCATGCTGGTGCTGAGCACCTGCCGGTGGTGCCACATCACTTCGAGGGCCTCGGGCACCTGGCCGAACATCTTGCGGCTGAACCTCTTCAGTACGGCGCCGTAGACACCGGTGATCTCAGTCCTGGGGACCCTGGTGTTGCCGGTCATGTCTCCTCCTCGGTGTCGATGACATGAAGACACCGAGGAGGGCCGCTCTGTGACAACGCATGGGGGAAGGGCTCAGTTGAACAGCGGCCGGACCGCCAGGTAGATGACGCAGGCGAGGGCGGCCGCGGCCGGGAACGTGATGATCCAGCCGAGCACGATGTTGCCGGCCACGTTCCAGCGGACCGCGCTCAGGCGCTTCGTGGCGCCGACGCCCATGATCGCTGAGGTGATCGTGTGGGTGGTCGAGATCGGGGCGTGCAGGACCAGCGCGTTGAAGTAGAGCACCGAGCTGGCCACCGTCTCGGCCGCGAAGCCCTCCGCCGGGCCCAGGTCGATGATCTTGCGACCCAGGGTGCGGATGATCCGCCAGCCGCCGGCGTAGGTTCCTGCGGCCAGCACCGCGGCCGAGGTCCAGAAGACCCACCACGGGATGTGCGTCGCGTCGCTCTGGAAGCCGCCGGTGTAGAGCGCCAGCACGATGATGCCCATGGTCTTCGCGGCGTCCTGCATGCCGTGGCCGACCGACATGAAGGCGGCCGAGACGGTCTGCGCGTGCCGGAAGCCGCGGTTGAGGCGGCCCGGGTTGCCGCGCCGGAAGATCCAGGAGATCGCGATCATCACCGCGAAGCCGAGGACCAGGCCGACGACCGGCGAGGCGACCATCGGGATCAGCACCTTCTCGGTGATGGTGGCCCATTCGATGGTGGCGCCGGCGGCGAAGAACGTCGCGCCGACCAGGCCGCCGAACAGCGCGTGCGACGAGGACGACGGCAGGCCGAAGTACCAGGTCACGAGGTTCCAGCAGATGGCCGCCAGCACGCCGGCGAAGACCACACCCAGGCTCGGGATGCCGGTGGGCAGCTTGACCAGGCCGTCGCCGACCGTTTTGGCCACGCCGGCGCCGAAGTGGGTGCCGATGAAGTTGCCGACCGCGGCCATCGCGAGCGCGACGCGCGGGGTCAGGGCCCGGGTGCTGACGCTGGTGGCGATGGCGTTCGCCGCGTCGTGGAAACCGTTGGTGTAGTCGAAGGCCATCGCGGCGATGATCACCGCGAGCACTGCGACGAGCTCGGCGGACAAGGCCTAGGACTCCTTGACCGTGATGGTCTCGACGGTGTTGGCCACCCGCTCGAAGGCGTCGCAGGCGTCCTCGAGCTCGTCGGCGACCTCCTTCATCTTCAGCACCGTGAGCGCGTCGTACTCGCCCGAGAAGAGCCGGACCAGCAGCATCCGGTACGCCCGGTCGCCGTCGTTCTCCAGCCGGTTGATCTCGATCCAGTACTCCTCGAGATTCTTCATCGTGCGCAGCCGCGGCATCGCGTCGGCCGTGATCTTGGCCTGCTGGTCGAGCACGGTCACCAGCTCGTGCATCTCGCGCGGCAGCGACGGCAGCTCGGTGAGGCCGTACAGGTAGAGCAGGTTGCCGACCGCCTCGAGGTGGTCCATGACGTCGTCGAGCTGGGAGCCCAGCGAGTAGATGTCCTCGCGGTCGAACGGCGTGATGAAGGTCGAGTTGATCTTCTTGTACAGCTCGTGGGTGATCTGGTCGCTGTCGTGCTCGACGTCGGTCAGCCGGTCGCTGACCGACTGCACGTCCACCCCGGGCAGAGCCAGCTCGTTGAGCAGCTCGGTGCCGCGGACGAGGTTCTGGGCTGCCCGGGAGAACAGCTCGTAGAAGGCGCCCTCGGTGGGGCGGAAGGAGAACTTCACGGCGCGAACCTCGTTTGCGGGTGGACGGGGTCTGGCGAATTCGAGGGAATGCTAGGTAATGCCTCCCCGGGTTCCGAGCCCGCCTACCCCTGCTCAACAGCAGTTCAGTGCTCGTTCACTTGCTGTTCACCTGGAACGTGCACTTATCCGGATCTTTCAGACGACTGGCGCGATGTCCGGTCGCTGATTGGTGGACCGCGGGGCCGGGGTGCTACGGCGGGTCACCGGTCCCGGCGTCACTCGGGGTGGCACCGGCCGGTGCACCGGATGCCGGCGCAGGTGCCGGGCCAGCCCCACCTGGTCGCTGTCGGCGATCACGTCCACGCCGGCCTCGCCGAGCTCGGTCCAGACGGCCTGCCGGGCCTTGCGGGAGCCGCCGGGCAGGCCGGAGATGCGCACCGTACGCCCGTCCTCGTGCGCGGAACGGACCAGCGCGTGCAGCAGGTGCCGTTCCTCGGCGGAGATCGGTTCGCGGCCGTCCCAGCCGAACCGGCGGCTCCACGGCTCGCTGATCATCGGCACCAGTGCGGGCGGCGCCGACGCGGAGCCGATGTCTTCGAAGGAGCCGTCGGCGAACGCGTACCGGCGGGACTGGGTGGCGAGCAGGGCCCGCACGTCCACGATGCCGGTGATGGCGACCGTGACGGCCCCGGGGTCGAGGCGGCCGTCGACGCAGCGGCTCAGCAGCGGGGCATGGTCGCGCAACTGCTGGTCGAGCATCCGGTACGCCCGCAGCAACGTGTCCGCGTCCCGGACCGGCCCGGTGAACTCGACCACCAGCCGGAACGGCACCCGCTGGTCCCGGCAGAGCCGCCCGCCGCGCGCCTGGGCCCGGGTGAACAGCGGGGTGAGGACCATCCGGCGCAGCGTACGACCGGGTTGCGGCTGCCCCGAGCCGAGGAACAGCTCCCCGTGCGGCCCCGGGCGTACCGGGACGGTGAGACCGGCCAGCCCGCGGCGCAGCACCCCGGGCAGCGGGTCCTCGGCCTGGTTGGCGACCAGGGCGTGCCCGGCGGGGAGGTACGGCCTGGGCCGGCGAGCCACTGCGACGCCGAGTGTCGCCGCACCGGTGGCTCCCGCCACTCCGGCCAGCCCGCCCAGCAGGGTCGCCACGTCGTTCGCCACCGTCTGCCCCCGCCCCCCGCAAACGCGAAATAGGACCAAATGCTCTTATCGCGTTTACCACTGTGTCACACGTGACACCTGTGACCGGGCAATGTCCTTCAGAATTCCCCCATGCCGTCGGACGCTTTCGAAGCTGAACGCCCCCACCTGCTGGCCGTCGCGTACCGGATGCTCGGCAGCCGTGCCGAGGCCGAGGACGCGGTCCAGGAGGCCTGGCTGCGCTATCACAAGGCGCGGGCCGGCGGGGAGATCCACGACCTGCGCGGCTGGCTGACCACCATCACCGGCCGGATCTGCCTGGACGTGCTCAAGTCGGCCCGGGTCCGCCGCGAGGCCTACCCCGGCCAGTGGCTGCCGGAGCCGATGGTGTCCCGGCTCGACGACCCGGCCGAGCGGGTCACCCAGCGCTCCGAGGTCAGCCTCGCGCTGCTCGTGGTGCTGGAGAAGCTCACCCCCGAGCAGCGCGTCGCGGTGGTCCTGCACGACGCGTTCGGGGTGCCGTTCGACGAGGTCGCCGCAGTGCTCAACACCAGCGTCCCGGCGGCCCGTCAGCACGCCTCCCGGGGCCGGCGGGCCGTCGCCGAGGGCCAGGCCCGGCACACCGCGGATCTGCCTGAGCAGCGCAAAGTGCTGGACGCCTTCCTCGCCGCGGCCGCTTCCGGCGACCTGCAGGCCCTCGCGGCTGTGCTCGCGCCCGAGGTGGTGGCGATCGGCGACGGCGGCGGCGTGGTCAACGCCGGCCTCAACCCGGTCGTCGGCCTGGACCGGGTGGCCCGCTTCTACATCGGCATCCTGAGCCGGCGGGCCCGCGACTACACCGACGTCACGGTCGAGCCGGTCCTGGTCAACGGCGACGCCGGCGTGCTGGTCCGGGGCCACCACCCGGACGGCCGGCCGGTGCTCTTCGTGCTCACGGTGGCCGTCGCCGACGGCCGCGTCACAGCCGTCTACAACCAGCTGAACCCGGCCAAGCTGGGCTCAGTCGACGACCGCTGAGAGCCACTTCCGGTACGTCGAAGCGAAGGGTTCCGAGCCGTCTCCCAGGGCCACGAACAGGCGCCCGGCGGCGGCCCGGGCCTCGGCCACCAGCTCGTCCGGATAGCCGAAGCGCACCTGGTGGTCGGCGAACTCGTCCTCGTCGCGCAGCTCGATCACCCCGGTGTCACGGCGCCGCGAGACGTCCAGGTCCAGGTCGACGATGTGCACGGTGTCACCCTCCCAGCGGGCCGGGGTGGTGATGTCGCAGTAGACCTCGCTGGTGCGCGGCGGCGGGTTGAACATGCCGGTCCACCACGCCCGGTGCGGGATGAGCAACACGAACGGGATCTGCTCGACCGACGGCAGGCCGTGGTAGACGGACGCCGTGCCGCGGGTCACTCCGACCCATACGCCCAGCTCGTCCTCGGTGAGCCGGCGGGCCGGGTAGTCGCGGTGGGCGGAGCCGTCGTACTTGGTGTAGACGACCCGGACCATCTCGCTCGGCATGACAAGACCCTAACGGTGACATGGTTTCGTCGGTGGTGGCGGGTACGGTCTCGGACGTGACTGCCGCGACCCGCAAGAAGGCAACCGCTTCCCAGCTTCTCGCCGCCGCTGTCGGCGCTGTCCCGGGCGGTGCCTCGCGGCCCGGGCAGGAGGAGATGGCCGCGGCCATCGAGCGGGCCGTCAAGCAACGTGAACATCTGCTGGTGCAGGCGGGCACGGGCACCGGCAAGTCGCTCGCCTACCTGACGCCGGCCCTGCTGGTCGACGGTCCGGTCGTGGTCTCCACCGCGACCCTGGCCCTGCAGAACCAGCTCGTCGAGCACGACCTGCCCCGGCTGGCCGACGCGGTGGAGCCGGTGCTGGGCCGCCGCCCGACCTTCGCGGTGCTCAAGGGCCGGCACCACTACCTCTGCATGGCCAAGCTCGAGCACGCCGACGAGGAGGCGCCGACCGACACCCTCTTCGACGACGCGCCGCCGCGCGCGACCCAGTGGCTGGGTGAGGCCGGCAAGCTCGGCAAGCAGATCCTGCGCGTGCAGGCCTGGGCGGAGAAGACAAAGACCGGCGACCGCGACGAGCTGGACCCGGGTGTCGACGAGACCGCCTGGCGGCAGGTGTCCATGCCGGCCCGCGACTGCGTCGGCGCGGCCCGCTGCCCGTACGGCGCGGAGTGCTTCGCCGAGGCCTCGCGCGTACGCGCCCGCGAGGCGGACATCGTGGTGACCAACCACAGCCTGCTCGCGGTCGACATGCTGGCCGAGCGCAACATCGTGCCCCCGCACAAGCTCCTGATCGTCGACGAGGCGCACGAGCTGGCCGACCGGGTGTCCTCGGCCGCGCAGGCCGAGCTGACCTCAGCAGGGCGCACTGGTTACGGACCGCACCGGCGCGGCCGAGCTCGCCCTGGCCGGGGCCCTGCTGCGTGATCCGCGCACTCCGGA
>NZ_JBEZGQ010000473.1:0-6317 GCF_040650095.1 Actinoplanes sp. NPDC048791
GCCGGTTAGGTGTTGGACCCCGCGACCAGGGACCCCGCCCCGGGGTCGCGGCCGGCCGCCGTGCAGGCACGCTCGATCCGCCGGCGCACCTCGTCCAGCGAGGCCGCCAGCTCGTCGCGGCGCGCCTCTGGTGCCAATGCCCTCAGGAGCCGTTCTTCAGGAAGTCCGGCACGTCCACGTCGTCGAAGAGCACCCGGCGCGGCGGCGGGGTGGTCGCGGCGGGCGGTGTCGGCGGCGTCACCGGCACCGGCGAGGACGGCGCGACCGCGGGCGGTGCCGAGGCCTGCTGGACCACCTTGCGGCCGGTCTCAGCCGGCTTGTACGAGGGCGTGCCCCCGTCGAAGCCCGCGGCGATGACAGTGACCCGCACCTCGTCGCCCAGCGCGTCGTCGATGACCGCGCCGAAGATGATGTTGGCGTCCGGGTGGGCCGCGTCCGTGACCAGCTGGGCCGCGTCGTTGATCTCGAACAGGCCGAGGTCGGAGCCGCCGGCGATGGAGAGCAGCACGCCGCGCGCACCGTCCATGCTCTGCTCCAGCAGCGGGCTGGAGATGGCCTTCTCGGCCGCCTCGACGGCGCGGTTGTCGCCGCGCGCGCTGCCGATGCCCATGAGCGCGCTGCCCGCGCCGCTCATCACGCTCTTCACGTCGGCGAAGTCGAGGTTGATCAGGCCCGGAGTGGTGATCAGGTCGGTGATGCCCTGCACGCCGGAAAGCAGCACCTGGTCGGCCTGGCGGAACGCGTCCATCATGCTGATGCCGCGGTCGCCGAGGGCGAGCAGCCGGTCGTTCGGGATCACGATCAGGGTGTCGCACTGGTTACGCAGCTCGTCGATGCCCGCCTCGGCCTGCACCTGGCGGCGCTTGCCCTCGAACGAGAACGGCCGGGTCACCACGCCGATGGTCAGGGCGCCCAGCTTGCGGGCGATGTTGGCCACCACGGGGGCGCCACCGGTGCCCGTGCCGCCGCCCTCGCCGCAGGTCACGAAGACCATGTCGGCGCCCTTGAGGACTTCCTCGATCTCGTCGCGGTGGTCCTCGGCGGCGTTCTTGCCGACGTCCGGCTGCGCGCCGGCGCCGAGGCCCCGGGTGAGTTCGCGGCCGACGTCGAGCTTGACGTCGGCGTCGCTCATCAACAGCGCCTGCGCATCGGTGTTGATCGCGATGAATTCGACTCCCTTGAGCCCAACCTCGATCATGCGGTTCACGGCGTTGACGCCGCCGCCGCCGATGCCGACGACCTTGATGACCGCAAGGTAGTTGTGCGGAGGTGTCATCGGGCTCAGCCTTCCCTTCAGGGTTGTGGGTGTCGAGGGCCCCAGCGGTCCGGCCAAGAACCGCCATCGATACCCGCGCCGTACAAGGGAGGGCGAGGAAACCCTCACCCTCTACTAGAGGCTTAGTGTTATGTCAACTACTCGAACCTCTCGGGGCAACGTAAGCGGCGGACAGGCGACAACCAAGGACCGACGCGGCGTGTCGGCGTCCGCTTACGTGGCGAGTATCCGACTCAGCCGTAACCTTGGACGGAATGCGCCGTTCGGACATCTTTGTCCGGTTAGCGGATGGTCACCACGTCCGGGGCGCTCACATCGATCGTGTCGCCCTTGCGCTCGAGCAGCACGGTCGCCACCTGAGCCTTCCGCTCGCTCTGCGTCTCGTCACCCCAGAAGACCTCGCGGTCCTTGCGCAACCCCAGCCGCACCTGCGCGGGGGCCAGGACGGAGATCGAGACAACCTGCTCGCGGAGCTCCGCGGTCAGCGACGACAGCACGGTGAGCGCCGACCGGGTGTTGATGTCGTCCGGGCCGGGCGCGGTGAGCTGCGCCAGCGGCAGACCGGGCGGGCGCCGGGAGACCGTGCGGTAGGCGACGCCCTCACCGTCGATCAGGGTGAAATTCTTGCCCGCCGCCACGACGGCGACGGGCGTGCGCTCCACGACCTCGATCACGACGGTCCCGGGCCAGCTGCGGGACACCACGGCGCGGTCGACGGCGGGCAGGCCCTCCACCCGGCCCCGGATCCGGTCCAGGTCGACGCCGGCCAGGGGCTGCTTCATCCGTACGGCGGCAGCCTCCTCGACCTGCAGCGGCGTGAGCGAATCGGTGCCGACCACCTCGACCTGACGCACGCCGAGCACCGACGTGCCGTACACGATCCAGGCGACCGCCCCCACGACGAGCAGCACGCCCGCGGTGACCGCCCAGGGCAGCGCCGCCCGCAGCTTGCGCCGCCGGGCGCGGGCCATGAACCGCCGGACCGAGGTCGGCACGGCATCCGTGTCCGCCCGCACCAGCCGCCAGCTGCGCCCGCCCCCGCCGTCGCTCATGTGGTCTCCCGGTCCGGTCAGGCCTCGGCCAGGGCGGCCAGCAACTCGTCACCCATCATCGAGATCGGCGGCGCGCCCATGGTGACCACGACGTCGCCGGGCCGGCTGCGTCGCAGCACCTCGGCCGGCACGTCCTCCCACGACGGCACGAAGACCTTGTGCTCCGCCGGCAGGTCGACGGCCGCGGTCAGCGCGACGCCGCCCTCCCCGGGACCACGCTGCTCGCCGGGCCCGAAGACCTCCATGACGATCACCTCGTCGGCCAGGGCCAGCCCCTCGGCCAGCTCGGTCTGCAGGTCACGGGTGCGGTACACCCGGTACGGCTGGAACACCACCACGAGCCGCCCGTCCCCGGCCACCTCGCGCAGCGTCCGCAGAGCCGCCTTGACCGAGGTCGGGTGGTACGCGTACTCGTCGTAGACGCGCACCCCGGCGACCGTGCCCTTGCGCTCGAAACGCCGCCGCACCCCGGGGAAGGAGCTGAGCGCCTCGGTGATCTTCTGCAGCGGGATGCCCAGCCGCATCGCGGTCAGCACCGCCGCGGCGCCGTTGAGGCCCATGTGCCGGCCGGGCAGCGCCAGCGCGATCTCGCCGAGCGGCTTGCCGTCCAGCGTGGCCTGGTAACGCACGCCCTGCACGGAGGAGACCACGTCGGTGATCCGCAGGTCGGCGCCTTCGGACTCGCCGTACGTGTAGACCGTGCGACCCGCGGCCCGCAGCGCGCCGATCAGCTCCTGCACGCCCTCGTCGTCGGCGCAGGTGACCACGAAGCCGTCCGGGTCGGTCAGCTCGGCGAACTCCAGGAAGCCCGCCTTGAGCCCGGCCAGGTCACCCCAGTTGTTGAGGTGGTCGCCCTCGATGTTGGTGATGATGGCGACGTGCGGCCGGTAGATCAGGAACGACTTGTCGCTCTCGTCGGCCTCGGCCACGAAGTAGCTGCCGGAGCCGTGGTGGCCGTTGGAGCCGGCCGCGGAGATCTCGCCGCCGATGACGAACGACGGGTCCTCGCCGGCGTGCTGCAGGATCACCGTCATGATCGACGTGGTGGTGGTCTTGCCGTGGGTGCCGGCCACCGCGATCGTGCGGCGCCCGGTCATCGCGGCGGCCAGCGCCTCGGACCGGTGCAGCACCCGCAGCCCGCGCCGGCGCGCCTCGACGATCTCGACGTGGTCCTGCGGGATGGCCGTCGAGTAGACGACCGTGTCGACGCCGTCGAGGTTGGACGCCTCGTGCGCCATGTGCACCGTGCCGCCGAGCGCGCGCAGCGCGGCCAGGGCCGGCCACTCCCGCAGCTCGCTGCCGGAGACCGGGACACCCCGGGTCAGCAGCAGCCGGGCCAGGCCGCCCATGCCCACGCCACCGATGCCGATGAGGTGGACGGTGCCCAGCTGCTCGGCGGTCAGCTCGCCGGCCGGCGTCAGTTCCGCCGTGTTCACAGGACCACTCCCCTGGTTGTCGAAGGACTCATCGGCGGGCCACTGCCTCGCACACGAAGTCGAGCAGGGCCTCGTCGCCGTCGCGGCGGCCGTAGCCGCCCGCCGCGGCACCCATTGTGGCGAGCCGCCGCGGGTCCCGGGCGAGCGGGATGACCGTACGCTCGATCCACTCCGGGGTCAGCTCGGCGTTGTCCACCAGCAGACCGCCGCCGGCCTCGACCACGGGCAGCGCGTTGCGCTTCTGCTCCTGGTTGCTGAACGGGTACGGCACGTAGATCGCCGGCATGCCGATCGCGGTGGTCTCGGCGACGGTGATCGCCCCGCCCCGGCACAGCATCAGGTCGGCGGCGGCGTAGCCCAGGTTCATGTCGGACAGGTACGGCACCACCACGTACGGCACCGGCAGGTCGCTGGGGATCTCGAACGGGTCGTTGCGCCCGCCCTGCACGTGCAGCACCTGGATGCCCGCGTGGGCCAGCTTCTTGGCCGCCCCGGCCACCGCCAGGTTGATCGTGCGGGCCCCGGACGAGCCACCGGAGACGAACAGCACCGGCAGGTCCGGGCGCAGCCCGAAGTGGGCCAGGGCCTGCGGGCGCAGCGCCTGCCGGTCCATCCGGGTGATGGACGTGCGCAGCGGCACGCCGACGACCCGGGCGTCGCGCAGCGACTCGGCCTGCTGCGGCTGGGTCGGGAACCCCACCGCGATGTTCTTGGTGAACTTCATGCCCATCCGGTTGGCCACCCCCGGCGGCACGTTCACCTCGTGGATGACGATGGGCAGTTCGCGCCGCCAGGCCGCCAGGTACGCCGGCACCGACACGTAACCGCCGAAGCCGACCACCACGTCCGCCTGCACCTCGTCGAGGATCTGACCGGCCGCGTGGGCCGACTTGTACATCCGGTCCGGGGTGCGCAGCAGGTTCAGGTTGAGCGCGCGGGGCAGCTGGAACGCCGGAATGACCCGCAGGTCGTAGCCGGCCGGCGGGATCAGCTCGTTCTCCATGCCCTTCGGGCTGCCCAGCGTCGTGATCCGCACCTCGGGGAAGTGGCGGCGCAGGGCGTCGGCGAAGGCGAGCAGCGGGTAGATGTGACCGCCGGTGCCTCCCCCGGCGAGCACGACAGACCGCAGCAGACCCATCACGGTCTCCAGTTCTCCCCCGCCGGATCTGGTGCCCGGATGCCCGATCACCGGGCGGGCGGGCGCGGCTTGGCCGGCCGCCGCGGCGGGGGGAGCGGCGGCAGCGGGGCCCAGAGTAGCCGTACCCATCGGGCGGGCGGACGGGCGTGCAGGGCCCGGGCGGCGTCCGGCTCGGCGCGGGCGAAGGAGGCGAGGATGCCGATCGCGGCCAGCGTCACGACCAGGGCGCTGCCACCGGTGGAGATGAACGGCAGCGGCAGCCCGGTGATCGGCAGCAGGCCCACCACCCCGCCGATGTTGATCACGGCCTGGGCCACCAGCCAGGTGGTGATGCCGGTGGCGGCCAGCCGGCGGAACGGGTCGTCGACCCGGCGCGCGATCCGGAAGCCGGTGTACGCCAGCACCGCGAACAGCGCCAGGATGACGGCACAGCCGACCACCCCGAGCTCCTCGGCCACGACGGCGTAGATGAAGTCGTTGTCGGCCGCGGGCAGCCAGTTCCACTTCAGGGCGCCCTTGCCCAGCCCGACGCCGAACCAGCCGCCCTCGTAGATCGCCGAGCGGCCCTGCACCATCTGGTAGCAGAAGTCCGACTGGCAGTCCTCCAGCGGTTTGAACAGCACGGTGATCCGGGCCAGCCGGTAGTTCTCCTCGCCGACCGCGCCGGAGCCCGCACCGCGCGACGCCGCGGCGATCAGCAGGCCGATGCCGGACAGGCCGAGCACCCCGAGGGCGGCGAAGACCCGCATCCGGACCCCGGCGGCCCACAGCAGCCCGATCACCAGCGAGAGCAGCACCAGCATGGTGCCCAGGTCGTTGTAGCCGACCAGGACGAACAGCAGGCCGACCAGCGGGAACAGCGGCATCGCGAGCTCGCGCCAGTGGCCCAGCGCCGCCCCCTTGCGGGCGATGATGTCGGCACCCCAGAGCACCACGCCCAGCTTGGCGATCTCCGAGGGCTGGATGCCGATCGGGCCGATGTAGAGCCACAGCAGCTTGGCCTTCAGCGGGCCCAGGGCGACGATGCCGGTCTGCGGATCCGCGTCGATCATGCCGACCGAGCGCATCGCCATCAGCAGGTCCAGCAGCACCAGCAGCACGATGGCCGCGCCGAGCACGTACTTGCCGAGGAAGCGCAGCGTGCTGGCGGGCAGCCGCTGGCAGACCCAGAAGCCGACCAGGCCCAGCACGGCGAAGATCAGCTGGTTGCGGATGGCGGAGAACGCGCTGCCGTCCTCGGCGTACGCCTTGACGCTGGTCGCGGAGAAGACCATGGTCAGGCCGATCAGCAGCAGCAGGCCGGAGCTGGCCAGCAGCAGGTAGTACGACGACAGCGGCCGGGCCAGCAGGCCGTGCACCGCGGGCAGCAGCTGCTGGCTGAGCGACCGGGGCCGGGCGGCGGGCGCGGCGGGCTG
>NZ_JBEZGQ010000474.1:0-6316 GCF_040650095.1 Actinoplanes sp. NPDC048791
GACCACGGGGTCCCGGTGGTGTCCGGCCTCGATCTGCTGCTGGCGCAGGCGCTGGGCCAGTTCGAGCAGTTCACCGGCGTGCACCCCGCGCCGGAGGCGGCGATGCGGGCGGCCCTGACGGCGGCGTCGGCAGTCGGCTGAGCGCTGGCGGCTTCGGGACGGTCCGGTCGGGGTCGACCCAGTGCCGGGCCTGGCCGCTCAGGCCGACCGTCGTGACCAGGTCAGCGTCAGCACGGACACCAGCGCCACCAGCGCGAAGCTGACGATCGCCAGCGCCATCGGCATGCCCCGGCCGGGGTCGCCGAAGCCGACCAGCGGCGCGGCCACCGCCGCGATCACCGACTGGATGCCGCCGAGCAGCGCGGCCGCCGTCCCGGCGCGTTCCGGGTGCCGGTCCAGGGCCAGCGCGGTCCCGTTCGGGGTGATCATGCCGATCGTGCCGACCAGCACGAACAGCCCCACGATCAGCGCCACCAGGCTGCCCAGCAGGGCCGCGGCCAGCACGATGCCGCCCGCCACCACCTGCGCCACCAGCGTGACCAGCAGCAGCCGGCGGGGCGCGAACCGGTCCAGCAGCCGGCCGTTGGCCTGGCTCAGCACGATCAGGCCGCAGGCGTTCAGGCCGAACAGCAGGCTGAACACCGTGGGGGAGACGCCGTAGCCGTCCTGGAGCACGAACGACGAGCCGGAGATGTAGCTGAACAGGGCGGCGAACGCGAACGCCTGGGCCAGTGCGTACCCGAGGTAGAACCGGTCCGCGAAGAGTGTGCGGGCCGTACGGGCCGTGTCGGCCAGACCGCCGGGGCTGCGTCGCTCCGGTGGCAGCGTCTCCGGCATGCGCCAGACGACCAGGGCCGTCAGCAGCGTCGCGATGATGCCGAGGGCGATGAAGATGCCGTGCCACGAGGTCACCTTCAGCACGGCGCTGCCCAGACTCGGTGCGGCGATCGGGGCCACGCCGAAGATCAGCGTCAGCCGGGAGAAGAACTTCGCGGCGGCGACCCCCGCGTACAGGTCCCGCACGATCGCCCGGGCCACCACCACGCCGACGCCGCCCGCGATGCCCTCCGCCAGGCGGACCCCGGCCAGGACCGGCGCGGTCGGGGCGAGCGCACAGAGGAACGAGAAGATCGCGTACGCGCCGACGCCGATGATCAGCGGCCGGCGCCGCCCCCAGCGGTCGCTGAGCGGGCCGCAGACCAGCTGCCCGACTGCCAGCCCGATCAGGCACGTGGTCAGCGACAGCTGCACCTGCGCGTCGGGCACCCCGAGGTCCCGCGACAGGGCCGGGAACGCGGGCAGATACATGTCCAGCGACAGCGGGCCGATCGCGGTGATGAGCCCGAGCATGACGACGAGCAGGGGCCCGTGCACGGCCGGGACGGGCCGGGTGACCGGCGTGGTGGGCTGGGACGACACCACCGGACGATAGCTCTGCTGCCCGCCCCCGGTCCGGCAGGCGGGACGGGGGCTGCCCGGCGCGGCGGCCAGCGACGACGGCGTGCCAGACTGTGACCCGTGTTGCGCTGGCTTACCGCAGGTGAATCCCACGGCCCCGCTCTCGTCGCCCTTCTCGAAGGGGTGCCCGCCGGAGTGCGGGTGACAAGCGAGGACATCGGCCGCGACCTCGCGCGCCGCCGTCTCGGCTACGGCCGGGGCGCGCGGATGGCGTTCGAGCAGGACGAGATCGAGATCATCGGCGGCATCCGCCACGGGGTGACGCTCGGCAGCCCGGTCGCGATCCGGATCGGCAACTCCGAGTGGCCCAAGTGGCGCACCGTGATGGCCGCCGACCCGGTCGATCCCGAGGAGCTCGCCGCCCAGGCCCGCAACGCGCCGTTGACCCGGCCCCGGCCCGGCCACGCCGACCTGGCCGGCATGCAGAAGTACGGCCACACCGACGCCCGGCCGATCCTGGAACGCGCCAGCGCCCGCGAGACGGCGGCCCGGGTGGCTGTCGGCGTGGTCGCCAAGGCGCTGGTCAAGCAGGCGCTGGGCATCGACATCGTCTCGCACGTGATCGAGCTGGGCTCGGTAGCGGCCAAGGCCGGCCTGATCCCCACGCCGGAGGACGCGGCCCGGATCGACGCCGACCCGCTGCGCTGCCTCGACCCGGAGGCCAGTGCCCGGATGGTGGCCGAGGTCGACGCGGCGAAGAAGGACGCGGACACCCTCGGTGGCATCGTGGAAGTGCTGGCCTGGGCCGTACCCCCGGGTCTGGGGTCGCATGTGCAGTGGGACCGCAAGCTGGACGCCCGGCTGGCCACCGCCCTGATGTCCATCCAGTCCGTCAAGGGCGTGGAGATCGGCGACGGCTTCACCCAGGCCCGCTTGCGCGGCTCGGTCGCGCACGACGAGATCATCCCGACCGCGGACGGCGTCAAGCGGATCACCGACCGGGCCGGCGGCCTGGAGGGCGGCATCACCAACGGCGAGAACCTGCGGGTCCGCGCCGCGCTGAAGCCGATCTCCTCGCTGAACCGCGCCCTGCAGACGGTCGACGTGGTCACCGGCGAGGCCACCACGGCGATCAACCAGCGTTCCGACGTGTGCGCGGTGCCGGCCGGCGCGGTGGTCGCCGAGGCGATGGTCGCGCTGGTGCTGGCCGAGGCCGCGACGGAGAAGTTCGGCGGCGACTCGGTCGCCGAGATCCGCCGCAACCTGGCCGGCTACCTCGACAGTCTGCTGATCCGGTGACCGCGCCGGCCGCGGTGATCGTCGGCCCGCCCGGCGCGGGCAAGACCACGATCGGGCAGGCGGTGGCCGCGCTGCTCGGCGTGGACTTCGCCGACACCGACCACCTGATCGAGGAGCGCGCCGGCAAGCCGATCCCGGAGATCTTCTTCGACGACGGCGAGGACGCCTTCCGGGCCCTGGAACGCGAGACGATCGCCGAGGCGCTCGGCTCGTTCCCCGGCGTGCTCGCCCTCGGCGGTGGCGCGATCCTGCACGAGGGCACCCGCGAGTCGCTGCGGGAGCACACCGTGGTCTTCCTGTCGGTGGAGCTGTCCGACGCGGTCAAGCGGGTCGGGCTGGGCGCGGGCCGCCCGCTGCTGTCCGTGAACCCGCGGGCGACCCTGAAGTACCTGATGGAGCAGCGCCGCCCGCTCTACGCGTCGGTGGCCACCCACACGATCGCGACCGATGCTCGCACCGCCGAGGAGATCACCGCCGAGCTAGCCGCGCTGCTCAAGAATCCGCGCTAGCGCGACGGGCTCGCTGAGCATCGGCCAGTGGCCGGTGGGCAGCATCACGACCTCGGCCTCGGTGAGACCGGCGAAGAACGGATGGCCGGCGGCCATCATCTCCTTGATCTGGTCCTCCGGGAACGTGCAGGCGACCAGCGTGGTCGGCAGCTCCCGGGAGGTGGCCCGGGCGCCGAGCGGCTGCTCCACCGAAGCGCGGGGATGCGGTGTGCTCCGCGTACGCAGCAGCGTCAGCGCCGCCTCGTCCAGCCCGGCCAGCAGCACCGGATCGGCGCCGGCGTCCCACTCGCGGGGCGGCACCGCGTCACCCGGGCCGGCCGGCTCCCCGGACATCGACTGCTGAGTGGTGCCCTCCGGCAACGGCCCGCTGTCCACATAGACCACCCGGGCGATCCGCTCCCGCAACCGCAGCGCCGCGGCGCTCACCGGCATCCCGCCGTAGCTGTGCCCGACCAGCACCACGTCCCGCAGATCCTCGGTCTCGACCAGCCGGACGATGTCCTCGATGTGGGTGTCCAGATCCACGCCGGGACCGAGCAGATGGGAGCGGTCGGCGACGCCGGTCAACGTCAGCGGGAAGACCTCGTGCCCGCCGCCGCGCAGCGCCGCCGTCACGTCGTGCCAGGCCCATCCGCCGAGCCAGAGACCGGAAACCAGAACGTATGTCGTCATGCCCTCACGCTAAACCGGATACCGGACGATACCGGTCCGGTATGGGGTGGAGAATCTTCGGCATGCCGCACCCCGCCTCACGCGTCCTGGCCATGCTGGAGCTGCTCCAGGCCCACCGCAGCATCCGCGGGGCCGAGCTGGCGGCCCGGCTCGCGGTGGATGAGCGTACGGTCCGCCGGTACGCGGGCACCCTCGCCGAACTGGGCATCCCGGTGACAGCGGAACGCGGCCGGTACGGGGGCTACCGGCTCCTGCCCGGCTTCAAGCTGCCACCGCTGATGCTCACCGACGACGAAGCGGTGGCCGTGGTGCTGGGCCTGGTGGCGGCCGACAGTCTCGGGTTGGCGACGGACGCCCCGGCCAGTGCCGCCGCCGAAGCGAAGATCACGCGGGTCCTTCCGGCGGCGTTGGGGGACCGGCTGGCGGCCTTGCGGGCGAGTCTGGGCCTGACTATGCGGCGCCGCGAGCCGGACGCTGCGCCGCGCTACGGCGCTACGCCGTCGACTGCTGATCTGTTGCTGACGCTGGGTACGGCGACTCGGTCGCAGCAGCGGCTTGCGCTCACCTACCGGACACCCCGCCGCCGCCCGACCGCCGACGACGCGCCGCCGCCCGCTGGGGGTGGCGCGGGACCAGCGATCGAGCCGGGCGGGCCGGCCGCGGCCGATTTGCGAGCGGTGACCGGGGGTGGCGCGGGACCAGCGATCGAGCCGGACGGGCCGGCCGCGGCCGAGTTGCGAGCGGTGACCGGGGGTGGTGCGGGAGCGGCGATCGAGCCGGACGGTCCGGCGGTGGATGGGGGCGACGCCGGGCCCGCGCCGCGGGTCAGCCGGCGGCAGGTTGATCCCTACGGTCTGGTCTTCCACAGTGGACGCTGGTATCTCGTCGCCCATGACCACCGCACCGACGAGATCAGGTCGTTCCGGCTGGACCGGATCGCCGCCGCCGTGCCCACCGGCGAGGACTTCGAGGCGCCGCCGAACTTCGACGCCGTCGCGCACGTCACCCGGCAGTGGGCCGGCCTGCCCTGGAAGTGGGAGGTCGAGGTGCTGATCGAGGCCGACGTCGCCCAGGTGCGCCGCCGGATCCCCGCCGCCATCGCGGATGTCACCGAGGTCGCCGACGGGGTGCGGTTGAGCTGCCGGGCGCAGAGCCTGCCCGGGATGGCGCAGATGCTGGCCGGGCTGGGCTGGCCGTTCACGGTGGTCCGGCCGGACGAGCTGCGGACCGCTCTGGCCGAGCACGCCGCGCAACTCGTCCGCTACGCCACCCGCTGACCCAGCCGCCCGTCGGCCCGAACCGCCGTCAACCCCGACGCCCGCGAGCCGAGCTGCCCGCAAGCCGAGCTGCCCGCAAGCCGAGCTGCCCGCAAGCCGAGCCGGCCGCAAGCCGAGCCGGCCGCAAGCCGAGCCGGCCGCAAGCCGAGCCGCCCGCAAGCCGAGCGCCCGTCAGGCCAGCCGCGCCTCGAGCGCCTCGACCCGCTGAACCAGTGGACGCAGCTCCTGGCGTACCACCGAAGTGAGCTCTTCCGGTCCGACCGGCGGCTTCGTCGCCCGCAGATGGGCGTAGCCGCTCAGGGCGGCCGACACCGTCCGCCGCACGGTCCGGGCGTCGGCGCCCGCCGCCCGCAGCGTCCGCCCGGCGATCCCGTCCGGCTCGGCCGCCAGACCGATGAGCAGATGCTCGCAGCCCACATAGTTGTGCCCGAGCGCAGTCGCCTCAGCGACCAGCATCTCCAGCGCGTTCGCGGCCGGCGTGCTGTAGCGCAGCCCCGGCCCGCCGCCCGGCTCGTCCTGTTCGGCCCACGAGAGGGTCGCGGGCTCGATCTCCATCGCCCGGAGCAGCCGCAGCGCCAGGTTCTCCCCTTCGGTGATCATGGCGCGGAGCAGGTGGCCGGTGCCGACGTTCGGTGCGCCGGCGTCGCGGGCGGCGTTGATCGCCAGGGAGAGCACGGTGATCGCCCTGGGGGTGAAGGAGGGCAGGGTGGCTGCGAGCTGGCCGGCGTCGAGGTCACCCAGGGCGGTCTGCCGGATCACGGTGATCCGCCGGACCGCCTCCTCCAGGGCTCGCTGGCAGATCGCGGATACGGGCAGGCCGGACTCGCGCACGGCGTCGGCCAGTTCGTCGGGCAGGTAGACGTTGATTTTCGGCATGACGTAGATGTAACCCGTGATGGGGTTACGTGTCTATAACCCCATGCCGCGCGCACTAGGATCAGCGCTGATGGACGACGTGACGCGAATCCCTGTGCCCGGTGACCGGCCCTATGACGTACTCGTCGGCCGGGGGTTGTTCGACGCCCTGCCCGGCCTGGTCGACGGCGCTGTGCGGGCCGCCGTTCTCTATGCTCCGCCGCTCAAGGAGCGGGCGGCCGCGGTCGCCGACGCCCTGTCCGCGGCGGGCATCCGGCCGCTGCCGATCGAGGTGCCCGACGCCGA
>NZ_JBEZGQ010000475.1:0-6316 GCF_040650095.1 Actinoplanes sp. NPDC048791
GTGCAGGGCGCCACGGCGGCCCGGCGGCTGGGGTCCGTGCCGTCGGTCTACCTGGGCGGACGGTGGTTCACCGTCACCGGGGTGCTGGCGCCGGTGCCGCTGGCGCCGGAACTCGACTCGGCGGTCCTGGTCGGCTGGCCCGCGGCGGCGTCGTACCTGGGTTTCGACGGGCACCCGACGACCGTCTACACCCGGTCCGACGACGCCCAGGTCACGGCGGTGCGCGACGTGCTCGCGGCGACGGCCAACCCGGAGAACCCGGACGAGGTCAAGGTCTCCCGGCCCTCCGACGCGCTGCAGGCCCGGCAGGCCACCAACCGCACCTTCACGCAGCTGCTGCTCGGGCTGGGGGCGGTGGCGCTGCTCGTCGGCGGGATCGGGGTGGCCAACACGATGGTGATCTCGGTGCTGGAACGCCGGGCGGAGATCGGCCTGCGCCGCTCGCTCGGAGCCACCCGCGGGCAGATCCGGGTGCAGTTCGTGGCCGAGTCGCTGCTGCTGTCGCTGGCCGGCGGGGCCGGGGGAGTGCTGCTGGGATTCGCGGTGACCGCGCTCTACGCGACGACGCAGGCGTGGCCGACGGTGGTCCCGGTGTGGGTGCTGCTGGGCGGCGTGGCCGCGACCGTGGTGATCGGGGCGGTGGCGGGTCTGTATCCCGCGATCCGGGCCGCCCGGCTGGCGCCGACGGAGGCCCGGGCCGCCGCCTGAGCTCAGCTGCCCGCCGGCCGCGGACGCCGCGAGCGTTCGTAGTGCCGGCGGGCCTTCATCTTGTTGCCACAGGTGGCCATCGAGCACCAGCGGGCGTTGTTGGCCTTGCTCCGGTCGATGAGGAACAGCGCGCACTCGTCGTTGGTGCACGGCCGCAGCCGCCCGGGACTGGTCCTGACCACTGCATCCCAGGTCAGGAGGGCGCGCACCACGACGGCTCGTCCGCCCTCGACGTCGAGGGTCCAGCTGAGGCCGGTGCCGGAGATCTGCGGGCGGGGCCGTACGCCGTCCAGCAACGGGGTGAGCGACTCCGGCGGCTGCTCACCGCGGACGACGGGCCGGAGCAGGTCGCGAGCCTCGCGCAGCAACTGGCGGTCGGTCACCGGCACGTCCGGGGCGTACGCCCGGAGCCAGGTGCGGGCGGACTCGTCGTCGCCGAGCGCGTCCTGCACGGTGCCGTCGACGATCGGAGCGCTGTTGAGGAGCGCATGGCTGCGATCCATCACCGCTACGCGACCGTCGACGGGCACCGGCTCTTCTACCGGGAGGCCGGCCGCGATCACCGCGATCATCACCCAGAACGGCAACGGGTACGACGCCGGCTTCGTCGAGAGCTTCTGGACGACCGTGTGGGACTTCCACCGGGAACGGACCCCGCAGACCGAGGCCGCCGTCCGCGGGGCGCTGAACCTGGAGGCGATCCGCTGGCAGTACCTCACCGGCGTCGCGGATCCCACCCTCGTCGACCCGGAGACCTGGCTGCACGACTTCGCCCTGGTGTCGCGTCCCGGCAACGATGCCGTCCAGGTGAGCCTGTTCGCCGACTACGCCACCAACCCGCCGCTGTATCCGCGCCTGCACGAGTACCTGCGCGCCGGCCAGGTGCCGCTGCTGGCGGTGTGGGGTCGCGGTGACGAGATCTTCGGCCCGGCCGGTGCCGAGGCGTTCGCCACCGACCTGCCCGGCGCTCAGATCCACCTGCTCGACGGCGGCCACTTCCTGCTGGAGTCCGCGGTGGACGAAGTGGCCGCGCTCATCTGTCCGTTCCTGGCGAAGCTGTAGCCCGGCCGGGTGACATCGGGCGGAGCGGGTGTGGTGGTGACTGCGGGCCCGGGGGATAGTCACCGTCATGGACGCGAACTCCCGGCAGGCGGCCCGCGCCGCTCGCCTCGACGACCGCGAGCGCCGGCTGGACCGCCTCGAGGAGCAACGCAACGCGAGCCACGGGGCCCGGGATCGCGCCGCCGACGAGCGGGAGCGGCAGGCGGACCTGCGGGAGGTGTCGGCCATAGAGGACCTCCTGCGGTCCGGGGCCGGGGAGGCGCCGCCCCGCTCCGTCCCCGGCGACTGACCCCGGGCTCACTCCTTCTGGTCGAGGAAGGCCAGGGTGACCGCGGCGAACAGCGGCGACAGGAACAGGTTGTAGTGGGTGAGGCCGGGCAGCAGGGCCAGCGCGTGCCCGCCCTCGGGCCGGGACTCGCCCATCCAGCCGCCGTCGCGCAGACCGCCGTCGAGCAGGCCGAAGACCTCGACGAAGTGGCTCGGCGGGGCCATGTCGGCGTCGGCCGCCACCACCAGCGTCGGCACCCGCAGGCCCCGGACCTCCTCGGTGAAGTCGAAGTCCCGGGCCATCGCCACGCCGATCTTGTCGAGCAGCCGCGGGAAGTCCTCCGGGCGCGGGGCCACCCGCTGGTAGAGCTCGTACATCGGGGTCTCCTTCATGAACTCCGCCGCCGCGGCGCTCACCTGGCCCTGCTGCTGCAGCATCTCGGGGTAGATCGCGTCGCGGCGGATGTTCGCCGACGCCGCGACCAGGCGCCCGACCTTCTCCGGGAACTGGAACGCGACCTGGTAGGCCACTCCGCCGCCGAGCGAGTAGCCGACGACGTCGGGCCGGTCCAGCCCGAGGTGGTCGATGAGGGCGGCGACGTCGCCGGCCATCAGGCGTACGTCGAGCGGCCGGTCGATGTCGGCAGTCCGGCCGTGGCCCTGCAGGTCGACGGTGATGACCCGGTGGTGGTCGGCGAGCACGGGCAGGATCGGCCCGAACATCTCACCCGAGCCGAGGCCGCCGTGCAGCAGGATCAGCGGCTCGCCGGTCCCGTACGACTCGTAGTAGAGGTTGATGCCGTTGACGTCGGCGTACTGGCCGGTGCCGGTCATGGTGACTCCCTGGTGTCCGGTGCTGAGGTGACGGGGGGTAGACCGGGCGAGCGGCGCGAACTAATCGCTCACCGGCCCGCTAAGTTGAGCCGGTGGAAGATGTGGCGATCGAGCAGCGGCTGGAGGCCTACCGGCCCGAGCTGACCGGCTACTGCTACCGGATGCTCGGGTCCGCGTTCGAGGCCGAGGACGCCGTGCAGGACACGCTGGTCCGGGCCTGGCGCGGCTTCGACCGTTTCGAGGGCCGGGCGGCGCTGCGGTCTTGGCTGTACCGGATCGCGACGAACGTCTGCCTGACGATGCTGGACAGCGCCCAGCGCCGGGTGCGCCCGATGGATCTCGGGCCGGCCGGGTCGGGCCGGTCCACCGATCCCGGCGAGCCGCGCCCGGACGAGATCTGGGTCGGGCCGGTGCCGGACAGCCGGTTGCTGCCCGAGGGCGCCGACCCGGCCGCCGTGGTCGCCGAGCGGGAATCGGTCCGGCTGGCGTTCATCGCCGCGCTGCAGCACCTCCCGCCGCGGCAGCGGGCCGTGCTGATCCTGCGGGAGGTGCTGGCCTGGTCGGCGCAGGAGGTGGCCGAGCTGCTCGACACCTCGGTGGCCAGTGTCACCAGCGCGCTGCAACGGGCCCGGGCCACCATCGCGGCCGCGGACACCACCGCCGACCCGCGCACCCCGCTCGACGACGAGCAGAAGGCGCTGCTCGCACGGTACGTGAGCGCGTTCGAGGCGTACGACCTGACGGCGCTGACGGCTCTGCTGCACGACGACGCGACCCTGTCCATGCCGCCGCTGCCGTTGTGGTTCCGCGGCACCGCCGACATCACCGCCTGGATGGCCGGCACGGGCAGCGGTTGCCGGGGCTCCCGCCTGGTGCCGGTGACGGCCAACGGCATGCCCGCCTTCGGTCAGTACCGCCGCAGCGCCGGCGGCACGGGTCACGACCCCTGGGCGCTGATCGTGCTGGAGATCTCAGCCGGGCGGATCACGGCCGTCACCAACTTCCTCGACACCGCCCGCCTGTTCCCGCTGTTCGGTCTCCCGTCCCACCTGGGGCAGGACGTCGGTCAGGCCGACCAGCCGCAGCAGCCGGGACAGCTCCGCGCCGGCGCCGCCGACGATGAGCTCGCACCCGTGCCGCCGGGCGGTCAGGCGTAGCCGGGCCAGCGCGTCGACCGTCACCACGTCGGGCCGCTCCACGCCGGCCACGTCGCAGATCACGACGCTGCCGGGACGGCCCCGCAGCAGGTCGGCCAGGCCGGCACACAGGTCGGGCACGTCCGCGCGGGTGACCGTCATGCCGACGGAGAAATGGGCGGCCATGGTGATAAGACCGGCGCCGGCCCGGGAACTCATCGCTGGCCGGGCCGCGAATCGCCCGCCGTGCCGCACCATGGGTGGGTGAGATTCGCCTGGCCGGCCCTGCGCCGTGAGATCACCGTCGACGGCCCGCGCGCCACCGACGACGTCTGGGACCGTTACGTGCGCCCGCAACGGTGGCCGGAGTGGTCACCCCAGATCCGTTCGGTCGACTACCCGGGAGAGGTGCTCGCGCCCGGCACCACCGGCGTCGTGCGCGGGCCCGCCGGTCTGCCGGTGCCCTTCCAGGTCATCGGGGTCGACGCCGCGGGTCCGGTGCGGACCTGGTCGTGGACGGCGTCGGCCGCCGGGGTGAAGCTCACCCTGCTGCACACCGTCCAGGCCACCGCCACGGGTACGCGGACCGGCCTCACCGTCGTCGGCTTCGCGCCCGCGGTCGCGGGTTATCTGCCGATGGCGTGGTGGGCGCTGCGGCGTCTGGTGCACTGACCGCTGGGCGTGGGGCGGCGCGTCTATGCTCCGTCCCGTGACCACCAGGGAGACGAGCGGTATGGATCTCAACGATGTACTGCTCGCCGTGGAGAAGGCTGCTCCGGTCGATGCCGTCCGGGCGGTGACCCGCAAGATCGGGATGCGCCTCGACGCGGTGTGGGTGTCGTTCCTGGTGGCCGACATGAGCGGCCGGGCCCTGGTGCGCCTGGTCCACCTGCCGGTCGGTGCCGTGTCGGGTGAGCGCCGCCAGGACGAGGACGTCGCACTGGTCCTGCCGTTCGACGGTGGCCCGCAGGAGCAGGCGTTGCGCGCTCAGCGGGCGCTCGTCGAGCAGTCCGGCGACCAGTGCGTGGTGCGGGCGCCGGTCACCCAGCGCGGGGAGGCGATCGGCCTGCTGGAGATCGCCCTGTCCACCGCGCCGTCCGAGGAGATCGTGCAGCGGGTGTCGCGGGCCGCGCACACCCTGGCTTTTGTGGTGATCGCCAATCGCCGGCACACCGACCTGTTCGAGTGGGGCCAGCGCACCACACCGTTCACCCTGGCCGCCGAGATCCAGCGGCGCCTGCTGCCGTCGTCGTTCACCTGTGAGGCCGACTCGTTCACCCTGGCAGCCTGGCTGGAGCCGGCCGCGAGCATCGGCGGGGACACTTTCGACTACAGCCTGGCCCGCGACCTGCTGCACCTGAGCATCACCGACGCCGTGGGGCACGGCGTGCACAGCGCGCTGACGGCCACCCTCTGTGTGGGTGGGCTCCGTAACGCCCGTCGTCGCGGCAGCACCCTGCTCGAGCAGGCCGAGGCCGCGAACCAGGCTCTTGTCGGAAACGCCTCCGACCGGTCGCTCTTCGTCACCGGCATCCTCGGCCGGCTGGACCTGCGGACCGGATCCCTCGCTGTCGTGAACGCCGGGCACCCGGCTCCGCTGCTGGTCCGCGACGGTGTCGCGCAGCCTGTCGGGTTGCCGGTCAACCGGCCGTTCGGCGTGCGGGGCCGGCGGCCCTTCGAGGCCACCCAGCTCGAGCTGCGACCCGGAGACCGCCTGGTCCTGCTCACCGACGGGATGCTGGAACGCGGCGCCGCGGCGCTGGACCTGCCCGGGCGGTTGCACGACCTCTGCGACCTGCACCCCAGAGAGCTGGTCCGGGTGCTGGGCGACCTGGTCCTGGCGGTTGCCGGCTCCACCGGCACCCTGCCCGACGACGCCTGCATGCTGGTCCTGGACTGGCACGGCGGCCACGGCGACACCCGCAGTGCCGATGCCGGCGCCGACCCGCGGCGCGCCAGCGGCCCCGCGTCCGACGACCCACCCTTCGGGTGAAGAACCAGAAAACCTCGATGCGGCCACCTAGACTTTCTCGGAGTCGTCGGTTAACGTTTCTCTGGTCAACAGCGAGGAACGACAAAGACGCAGACGACAAAGACGCGAACGCCCCGGCCCGGCGGCACCGCCGGCAGCTGGTGTTCTGATCCGTAGGCCCTGGGCCCCGGTGCGCGAGTGCCGGGGCCCCCGTCATCGCCGCGACGAACGCCGGCCCTCCGGCTGCGCCACCAGCGCCTCGTAGCCCGCCGTCCGCGACGCCGGCGCGATCAGGCGGGCAGGGTGACCGCGAAGCGGACGACGGTCGTGGCATCGC
>NZ_JBEZGQ010000476.1:0-6310 GCF_040650095.1 Actinoplanes sp. NPDC048791
CGTCGAACGAGCGGGTGAACGCCGCCCAGTGCTCCAGGTCGAAGGCCCGGCGGACGCGCTCGGCCAGGGCCGCGCGCCGGGCCCCGGACGAGTCCGCGAGCCGTTCGTTCCAGGCTTCCAGGTGGTGGATCGCCGGGGGCATCAGCCACGGCAGGGACGAGCCGACCACCAGGTGGTCGTAGTCGCCGTGGGCCTGGTCGACGAACCAGCCCCACTCGGCCGCCGGCAGCATCTCCCGCCGGCCCGGGGTGAGCACCCGGTTGCAGCGGTTGTCCAGCATGATCAGCCGGGTCCGGCCCACGTCCAGGGCGAAACTCCACTGGTACGGCCGGTCGGTGTTCTCCGCCGAGGACGGCTTGTCGACCGAGACGCCGAAGTCGTGCAGCAGCGACGTCGCGTCCTCGACCGCGGTGATCTTGGCCAGCAGCGGGTCGGCGCGCAGCTCGTCCGGGCTCATGTTGCCCAGGTGCTGGTAGACCCAGTACGAGGCCAGCCCGCCGGCGATCCGCTCGGACCACCACTGCTGCGACGACATGTCCGCCCGCCAGGACGCCGAGGTGTTCCAGTCGTCGATGATCTCGTGGTCGTCGAAGATCATCACGCACGGCACGGTGGCCAGCAGCCAGCGCACCTCCGGGTCACGCCAGGACTCGAGGTAGAGCTTCGTGTACTCGTCGAAGGAGACCACTTCGTCGGCCGGGCCGTGGTGGCCGGCCGAGCGGCGCCGGCGCAGGAAACGGCGCACCTTGGCCGAGGTCTTGTCGGCGTAGACCTGGTCGCCGAGCAGCACGATCAGGTCGGCGCGCAGCTCCGGCGAGCGCGGATCGGTCATCAACCGCCGGGCGTACGCGTCCAGCGCGTCCGGCGGCAGCTTGCGCCCGGTGGCGTGCGGGGTGGCCTCGCGGCAGGAGCCGAAGATCATGCTGACCGGCTGACCCGCGTCCTCGGCCTCGCGGGTGACGATCACACTCGGCGGGTACGGCGACTCCGGCTGCGGCCACACCTGCCGGTCGTCCAGCCACACCTGGTATTCGCCGGCGGTGCCCGGGACCAGCCCTTCCACGATCACGATCGCGTAGTGGTGGCCGTAACAGGAGAAGGTCGGCGCGGTGCCGGCGCCGCCGGTCGCGACCTCGACGCGCACCTCGGCCGGGGCGGTGGTCTCGACCCAGATCGTCGCCCGGTCGCCCACCACGCGGCGCAGCACGGGCCCGATCAGCAGATGGGCGGTCAACGGTTCACCGGGTGGCGCGACATGCTGCCATCCTCCCCGAGTGGTCCCGGCTTCCGCCAGCGTGCGTTCGGACAGCGGGAGGTCACAGGGCGTGGCGGGGGACACGGACGGGTGGCGCCACGGGCCCCGGGGACATCTGTCAGGATTTCGGAATGGAATACGTGGTCGCCTCCCTCATCCTGCTGGCGGTGCTGGTGGTCGGGGCCATCGGTCTGGTCGTGCCCCGGCGCCGCAGGCGCGAGTTGCCGCCGACCGGTGGCCCCGCCACCACCACGCTCGAGCGCCCGCCGACAGCGCCGGTGGAGGAGCCGACGCTCCCGCCGCTGCCGGACGAGCTGCCGCCGCTGGTGCAGGCACCGACGATCGAGAAGCCGGAGCCGACCGCCGGCCGCCTGGTGCGGCTGCGGGCCCGGCTCAGCCGGTCGCAGAACGTCTTCGGCAAGGGCCTGCTCAGCGTGCTC
Source organism: Actinoplanes sp. NPDC048791 (assembly GCF_040650095.1). NCBI lineage: Bacteria > Bacillati > Actinomycetota > Actinomycetes > Micromonosporales > Micromonosporaceae > Actinoplanes > Actinoplanes sp. NPDC048791. The sequence goes on from NZ_JBEZGQ010000476.1 coordinate 1,696, forward strand.
TCCCGCGATCATCTCGACGAGGACGCCTGGGAGGAGATCGAGGACAGCCTGATCTCCGCCGACGTCGGAGTCGAGGCCACCCAGGCGCTGGTCGAGCGGCTGCGGGAGCGGGTCCGGGTGCTGGGTACCCGGACCGTCGCCGAGGTACGCGAGCAGCTCGCCGAGGAGCTCACCGCCGCCCTGGAGCCGGGCATGGACCGCAGCCTGCGCACCGCCCCGCACGATGGCCGGCCGGCGGTCGTGCTGGTCGTCGGGGTCAACGGCGCCGGCAAGACCACCACCTGCGGCAAGGTGGCCCGGGTGCTGATCGCCGACGGCCGTACGGTGCTGCTCGGCGCGGCCGACACCTTCCGGGCCGCGGCCGCCGAGCAGCTCGCCACCTGGGGTGAGCGGGTCGGCGCCGAGACCGTCCGCGGTCCCGAGGGCGGCGACCCGGCCAGCGTGGCGTTCGACGCGGTCAAGCGCGGCATCGACACCGGCATCGACACCGTGCTGATCGACACCGCCGGCCGCCTGCAGAACAAGGTCGGCCTGATGGACGAGCTGGGCAAGGTCAAGCGGGTCGTGGAGAAGCACGGACCGGTCGACGAGACGCTGCTCATCCTGGACGCCACCACCGGTCAGAACGGTCTCGAGCAGGCCCGGGTGTTCACCGACGTGGTGGACGTCACGGGCGTGGTGCTCACCAAGCTGGACGGCACGGCCAAGGGCGGCATCGTCATCGCCGTGCAGAACAAGCTGGGAATTCCCGTCAAGCTGGTCGGTCTGGGCGAGGGCCCGGACGATCTGGCGCCGTTCGAGCCCGCTGCCTTCGTCGAGGCCCTGCTTGGCACCGACGCGTAGTCTCGGGGGCGGCAGGCCCGTACCGCGGGGCACTTCTAGGGGAGGTCGTGGGTGACGCAGGAACGCGACCTTCGCGAGATCCCGCTCCACGGCGGCAACGTCAGCACGGTGTCGAAGGTGGGCGACACGGTCCGCCGCAATGCCGGACCGTGGACCCCGGCTGTGCACTCGCTGCTCAACCACCTGCAGCGGGTGGGCTTCACCGGCTCGCCGCACGCCCTGGGGATGGACGACCGCGGCCGTGAGGTCCTGTCGTATCTCGACGGCGAGTGCGGCGAGTATCCGCTGGCCCCGCACTGGACGACCGAGGAAGCGCTGGTCACGGTGGCCACGATGCTGCGCATGTTCCACGACGCGCAGTACGGCTTCCAGCCCCCGCCCGGGGCGGTCTGGCGCTCGTTCGGCCCGCCGCCGCCGGACACCGAGGTGATCTGCCACCACGACGCCGCCCCGCACAACGTGGTCTGGCGCCCGGACGGCACGCTGGCCCTGATCGACTTCGATCTGGCCTCGCCCGGCGCCCGGATCTACGACGTGGCCTACGCGGCCTGGACCTGGGTGCCGCTGTTCAGCGACCGGGACTCCTACACGCTGGGCTGGAAGAGGCCGAACAGGCCGCGCCGGCTGCGGTTGTTCGCGGACGCGTACGGGTTGATCCCGCGCGACCGGCACCGGCTGGTCCGCACCATCCGCAAGCGGATCGTGGACCACGTGGAGGGCATCCGCCGGATGGCCGCCGCCGGTGATCCGGCGTTCGTCCGGATCGTGCACAAGGGCCACCTGCGCCGCCCGATGCGTGACCTCCGGCTGCTCGATTACGAGCGGCACACCCTCGAGTACGCGTTGCGGTAACCCACGGTTGGGTCTATTGCCCCAGTTCAGGGGCTTTCCTCCGGTGCCCTGTGAGAGTTTCTTCACACGTCGGAAACAACCCGTCACGCGTCGGAAATCGCGCGTAGACCGTGCGCGAAACAGCGGAGCGAAAGGCTTCCGCCCGAACCGGCCAGATGGGCGACGCTGCTCTCTGGGCCGTGTGGGAGGACACCTTTATCCGAGAGGAGGCAGCGTGGAGATCAACACCGGCAATACCGCCTGGTTGCTCCTGTCGTCTGCGCTCGTTCTGCTTATGACTCCGGGCCTGGCGCTGTTCTACGGTGGCCTCAACCGGTCCAAGGGCGCCCTGAACATGATGATGATGAGCTTCTCGAGCATCGGGCTCATTTCCGTCCTGTGGGTGCTTTACGGCTTCACCCTCGCTTTCGGCACCAACGACAGTTCCGGCACCAACCACGTCATCGGCAGCTTCAGCCAGTACTTCGGCACCGGCACCAGCTGGATCGGCGAGGAGTGGATGGTCGCGGGGGCCGGCACCGGCATCCCGACCTACGCCTTCATGGTCTTCCAGATGATGTTCGCCATCATCACCGTCGCCCTGATCAGCGGCGCGGTCTCGGACCGCCTCAAGTTCGGCGGCTGGGTGCTGTTCGCCCTCGGCTGGTTCACCCTGGTCTACGTCCCGGTCGCGCACTGGGTCTGGGGCGGCGGCTGGATCGGCGTCAACCTCGGCGCCCTCGACTTCGCCGGTGGCACCGCGGTGCACATCAACGCCGGCGCCGCGGCGCTCGGCCTGATCCTGGTCCTCGGCAAGCGCGTCGGCTGGCCCCGCGAGGTCATGAAGCCGCACAACGTGCCGTTCGTCGCGCTCGGCGCCGGCCTGCTCTGGTTCGGCTGGTTCGGCTTCAACGCCGGCTCGGAGCTGACCGTCGACAGCGTCACCGCGGTCGCCTTCGTCAACACCCAGGTCGCCACGGCGGCCGCCCTGCTCGGCTGGATCGTCGTGGAGTGGCTCCGCGACGGTAAGCCGACGCTGGTCGGTGCCTCCTCCGGCGCGGTGGCCGGCCTGGTCGCCATCACCCCGGCCTGTGGCTTCATCGCCCCGCTGCCCGCGGCTGTGCTCGGCATCATCGCCGGTGCCGTCTGCGCCCTGGCGGTCGGCCTGAAGTACAAGCTCGGCTACGACGACTCGCTCGACGTGGTCGGCGTGCACTTCGTCGGCGGCTGGATCGGTTCTCTGGGCATCGGCTTCTTCGCCACCAGCCAGGTCAACGCCGTGGCTGCCCGCGAGAGCCTGTTCTACGGCGGCGGCGTCGACCAGCTGTGGCGCCAGTTCGTCGGCAGCCTCGCCGTCACGGTCTACTCGCTCGTGATCGCAGTCGTGATCGCCCTGATCCTCAAGGCCGTCAAGCTGCTCCGGGTCGACAGCGACACCGAGGTGTCCGGTATCGACGTCGGCGAGCACGCGGAGAGCGCGTACGACTTCTCGCCCACCACGGGCTCGGGCGGCGCCTTCGCGATGGCCGGGATCACGCCGGCGGCGGGTAACACTGACGGGAAGCCTTCCGTCAGCGAAAAGGTTGCCGGTTAATTTCACCCCATGGCTGCGATGGAGGGACTGAGCATGAAGCTGGTGACCGCGGTCATCAAGCCGTACCAGCTCGACGCGGTGAAGGAGGCTCTGCACGCGCTCGGCGTGGCGGGTCTGACCGTGAGCGAGGTACAGGGGTACGGACGGCAGAAGGGCCACACCGAGGTGTACCGGGGTGCCGAGTACACGGTGGAGTTCCTGCCCAAGATCAAGGTTGAGGTGCTGACCGACGAGATCGACGTCGAGAAGGTCGTCGACGCGGTGGTCACCTCGGCCCGGACCGGCAAGATCGGTGACGGCAAGGTCTGGGTGACGTCCGTCGAGGACGTCGTCCGGGTCCGCACCGGCGAGCGCGGCCTCGACGCGCTCTGATCATCGACAACTACATGTCTTACGTGGTCAGCGAGCCGTCGGCGCCACCTCAGGTGCCGTCCGGCGGCTCGCTGGACACCCTTCGTGAACACATCGGCGCTGCCGCCCGGGCCGACCGGGCCGCGGCGCTCGATGCGTGGCTGACCTCGATGTTCCCCGCCCATCTGACCGGCGTCAGCCTGGTCGCCGTGGGTGGCCTGGGCCGCCGGGACTGCGCCCCCTACAGCGACCTCGACCTGGTGCTGCTGCACAACGGGACGGCCGGCATCGACCGGATCGCCTCGGCCCTCTGGTATCCGATCTGGGACGCGCGGCTGGGCCTGGACCACTCCGTGCGCACTCTGCCCGAGGCGCTCTCCGTCGCCCACGACGACGTCAAAGTCTCGCTCGGCCTGCTGGACGCCCGGCACGTCGCCGGTGACGCCGCCCTGTCCGCCGAGCTGATCGCCGCCACCTCGGACCAGTGGCGGCGCACCGCCGTACGGCTGCTGCCCCAGCTCAAAGAGCTCACCGCCGGCCGCTGGGCGACCCACGGTGAGCTGGCCTTCCTGCTCGAAGGTGACCTCAAGGAAGCCGCCGGCGGCCTGCGTGACCTGACCATCCTGCGGGGCATCGGCCGGGCCGGTGTCGCCGACACCATGCGGCCCGCCGTCCGCGCCGCCAACCTGCGGCTGCTCGACACCCGCGACGCCCTGCACCTCGCCGTCGGCCGCCGGGTGGACCGGCTGGTCGCCCAGGAACGGGCCGCGGTCGCCGAACTGCTCGAGGTCGACGACGGGGACGCCCTGCTGCGCCGGGTGGCCGGCGACGCCCGGACCATCGCGCACGCCCTGGACGACGCCTGGCGCGCCGCCGACCGGCTGCGCAACGGCCGCCGCCGGGGAGCCCCGGCCGGTGCGACCGCACGCCGCCCGGTGGCCCGGGACGTGGTGGAGCAGGACGGCGAGCTCGTCCTCGCCCGTACGGCGATCGGCC
>NZ_JBEZGQ010000477.1:0-6310 GCF_040650095.1 Actinoplanes sp. NPDC048791
CTGATCGGCGCGCTGTTGGTCGGCCGCCTCGGCGAGCTGCCCGGCCTTGCGCTCGGTGGTGGCCTGGGCCAGGCCGGCCTGGAACCGGTCGGCGTCCAGGGCGCCCGCGTCGACGCGCAGGACGTACCCGCCGTTGGCCAGCGCGATCAGCTCACCCGGGGTCCGCGGCGAGCGGTCCGGCTCCAGCATCCGGCGCAACCCGGCCACGTATTTCTGGACCACGTTGGAGCCGTTCTCCGGGGGCTCGTCACCCCAGACGGCGTCGACGATCTGGTGGGTCGGCACCGGCCGTCCGGCGTTCAGCAGCAGCACGGCGAGCACCGCACGCTGCTTCGCCGGCCCGAGATCGACCTCCTCGGTGCCCCGCAGAGCGCGGACGTCACCGAGGATCTCGAACCGCAGCGCGGGGTCCGACGGTGTTCCGGTCACCGCGATACCCCCCTTGAGCAGCCCGTATGTGAAACGGCAGCGGAACGGCAGCCGGCAGCAGCATAGCGGCAGCCCGGTGGCAGCACTGTCACCCAGGCTTCACTGCGTCAACTCGACATGGCGGACCGGCCGGGCCGGCTGCCGCGGGAGAGAAAGCGATGACGTGATGAATGTTTCTGAGGCTCGGCTGGCTGGTCTGGGTGTCCTGCTCGCGGTGAGTGTCGCGGCCGGTGGCTGTGGTGTCGCGGACGCCGTCGAGGACGCGGCCGCGCCCACCTCGGCCAAGCCGCTGGCACCGCGGGACGCGCTGCTGAAGTCCCTGCCGGACGCCTCGACCGGCAGCTTCCGGTTCGAGGTCGAGGACGGGGAGGCCCCGGCCGAAGGTGAGTTCGACGCGAGCAAGCAGAGCTACCGGGTGGGCTTCCGGTACAAGGAACCGGACGCGGGCTTCACGCTGCACTCGGACTACCTGGTGGTGAAGAAGCAGTCCTGGATCAAGATCCGCTTCACCGGTACGGAGGGGCTGAGCGGTCTGCCCAAACTGCCCAAGAAGTGGATGCTGCTCGACCCGGCCAAGGTCAAGACCGACGACGTGCCGGTGGCCTACGACAACGAGACGGATCCGGGTGAGGCCGGTGTGGTGCTGCGGGCCATCGTCGATGTCCAGCAGACCAGTGCCGGGCACTTCGCCGGCACGACCGACCTGACCCAGCTGGGCGACTCGTCGGTGGTCGAGCCGGCCCGGCTGAAGGCGCTGGGGGACAAGGCCAAGGCGGTGCCGTTCGAGGCGACGGTGGACGGCGAGGGACGGCTGACCTCGACAGTCGTGCGGATCCCGGCCGCGGGCAAGACCAAGGCCAGCAGCTACGAGATCACTTACGCCGATTACGGCAAGACCTCCACGCCGGCCCCGCCGGCCGCGGACGAGCAGCAGCCGGCGACCAAGGCCGCCTACGAGCTGATCAACGCCTGAGGTACGGGGAGCAGCGGCGGTCGCGCGGGTCTGACGGGGGTCCGCGCGCCCGCCGCCCACCCGTGATTGGATCTGGGGCATGGGCGCGAATCACGAGTACGTCTTCCTCGGCTGCTACACCGGTGAGAGTGGCGGCGAGGGGGAGGGCATCGCGCTGTTGCGGCGTGACCGGGCCACCGGCGAGCTGACCCGGCTGGGTGTCGTCGCCCGTACCCCGTCGCCGTCCTTCCTGGCCCAGCACCCCCGGCTGCCGGTGCTGTACGCGGTGAACGAGCTGGACGCGGGCACGGTGAGCGCGTTCGCGATCGCGGAGGACGCGTCACTGACCCCGCTGGCAGTGCAGTCCACCGGCGGCTCGGCCCCGTGTCACCTCGCGGTCTCGGCCGACGCCCGCCACCTGCTGGTGGCCAACTACCTCAGCGGCGACGTGTCCGTGCACCCGCTGGACGCCGACGGTGTGCCGGGCGAGCGTTGTGACCTGCTCGGGTTCGAAGGGCAGGGTCCGGTGGCGGACCGCCAGGAGGGGCCGCACGCGCACATGGTCGCGCCGGTTCCGTTCGGCCCGGACGTGCTGATCTCCGATCTGGGCTCGGACCGGGTGTGGCGGGCCCGGCTCGACCCGGTGTCAGGCCGGTTGACCCTGGTCGGCGCCGCGATCGTGGCGACGCCCGGCACCGGTCCACGCCACCTGCGGTATGCGATCGACGGCGCGTTGCTGCTGGTGGGCGAGCTCACCGGCGACCTGACCTGGTACCGACCGGACACTTCGGACGGCAGCCTGCAACTGGCCGGCGGGGCGGCGAGCAGCTCCGACAAGTCGAACTATCCTTCGGAGCTGGCGACCGGCCGCGACGGCCGCTTCGTGTACGTGGCCAACCGCGGGCCCGACACGGTCGCGGTGTTCGCCTGGGAGCCGGACGGCGGCACTCTGATCGCCGAGGTGGCGACCGGCGGGCAGTGGCCGCGGCACCTGGCCCTGCTCGGGGATCACCTGTACGTAGCCAACGAGCGTTCACATAACGTCACGATCTTCCGGATCGACCCGGATACCGGCATCCCGCAGTCCCAGGGCGATCCGGTGGCCGAGGGAAGTCCGACGTGCGTGCTGCGCTGGAATCCGATCACCGGCTAGCCTGCACGGCCCGGATTGGCTTCATCACGTAACGTGAATTAAGTACGGGAAAACCCCAATCCGAGTAACTTTCGTCCGAACGTATATGGCATTCGCGTCTCCTACTGCGCAGTATGGAGCGCGTGTCAGGCCGCCATCGCAGAAACTTCAATCTCAGAGGAGCCGGCGTCGTCGCATCAGCGATGGCGATCGTTGTCGTCCTCGCTGGTTCCTGGCTCGGCTATCAGAGTCTCGCCGCGGACAAGTGCTCCGGTCAGATCAAGCTGACCGTCGCTGCCGCTCCCGAGATCGCCCCCGCCGTGGACCGCGCTGCTCAGCAGTGGGCTTCCGGTGGTGCCAGTGTCAACGGAACCTGTGTCGCCGTGAACGTGACCGGCGTCAACCCCGCGACCACGGCCTCGGCCCTGGCGCTCAAGCACGGTGTCACGCTCACCGGTCTTCCCCCGGCGGGTAAGTCGTCGCTGGTCCCGGACGTGTGGCTGCCGGACTCGTCGACCTGGCTGCTGCGGCTGCGCTCCGAGGCCTCCGGCTTCGTGCCCACCGACGGCAAGTCGATCGCCCGCAGCCCGGTCGTGGTCGCCATGCCGGAGCCGGTCGCCCAGCAGGTCGGCTGGCCCGACAAGAAGCTCGCCTGGTCCGACCTGCTGGCCAAGATCACCACCGGCAACTCGCTGCGCACCGGCATCGTGGACCCGACCCGTGACGCGGCCGGGCTGGCCGGTCTGCTGGCCCTGGGCAGCGCCACCGGCACCGACCCGGCGGCCAAGGCCACCCAGGTCGGCGCCCTGCGCGCGCTCGCCGCCGGCAGTTCCTCGCTGCGCGACGACCTGCTGCAGAAGTTCCCCCGCTCGCTCGACGCGGCCGACCTGGCCAGCAGCATCAGCGCCGCACCGCTGTCCGAGGAGGACGTGGTCGCGTACAACGCGGAACGCCCGGAGGTGAAGCTCGCGGCGCTCTACCTCGAGCCGACGCCGCCGGCGCTGGACTACCCGTACGCGGTCATGCCCGAGGTCGACCTGACCAAGGCCGCGGCCGCGACCGGTCTGCGGCAGGCGCTGGAGCAGCCCAGCTTCAAGAACGAGCTGGCCGCATCGGGCCTGCGGGCCGCCGACGGCACGGTCGGCAACGGCTTCGCGGCCCCGGTCGGCGCGCCGCCGGCCTCACCCGCCGTGGCCAAGCCCGCCGGTGGTTCCGAGGGCGCCGCCGCGGCGGGCCTGGACGCCGGCGCGCTCAACCGGGCGCTGGGCAGCTGGGCCGCGATCACCCTGCCGGGCCGCGCGCTCGCCGTCTTCGACGTCTCCGGTTCGATGCTCACCAAGGTGCCGACGGCCGGTGGCCTGACCCGCGCCGAGGTGACCAGACGGGCCGCCGCCCAGGGTCTCGCCCTGTTCGACGACAAGTGGGCGGTCGGCACCTGGATCTTCTCCACCGAGCTGGTGGGTAAGCGGCCGTGGAAGCAGATCGAGCCGATCAGTCCGCTCTCCTCACGGCGGGCCGCGCTGGCCGCCTCGATCCAGAAGATCCAGCCCAAGGAGGGCGGCCAGACCGGTCTCTACGACACGGCGCTGGCGGCCTACAAGAACGTGCAGGACAGCTGGCAGGGCGGCAGGGTCAACTCGGTGCTGCTCTTCACCGACGGGGCCAACAAGAACCCCGACGGCATCAGCCGGGCCACCCTGGTCGCCGAGCTCAAGAAGCTGGCCGACCCGACCCGCCCGGTGCGCCTGGTGATCATCGGTATCGGCAACGAGGTCGACCGCGGCGAGCTGGAAGCGATCGCCAAGGCGACCCGCGACGGCGGCGTGTTCGTCGCGCCCGACCCCGCGAAGATCGCCGACATCTTCCTCGAGGCGATCTCGTCCCGCTCGGGCGCCAAGAGCTGATCCGCTGAAAGGCACCACGGCCGCCGGTTCCCGCGAGGGAGCCGGCGGCCGTCTCAGTTGGTCGTGCCGCCGGTCCAGTCGAGACAGACGGCCACCGCGTCGTCGTCCATGTCACCGCCGACGAAGGCCCGCAGATCACCCAGCAGCGAGCGGATCGCCTGCAACGGTGCCAGCGAACCGGTCCGCCGGACGAACCGGTGCAACGCGGACTCGCCGTAGCGGCTGTTCTCCTTGGCGGCATCAAAGACGCCGTCGCTGACGATCAGCAGCCGGTCACCGGGTCGCAGGGTGAAGGTCTGTGGCCGGTACTCCGAGGTCTCGAACATGCCGAGCGGGAACTGCGCCTCCAGCGGCTCGTCCAGCACGTCACCGTCGCGCAGCACCATCATCCGCGGCGAGCCGGCATCCACCGCCTGCACCACCCCGGTCCGCAGGTCGAGCTCCAGCAGCAGCGTCTCCACGTGCAGGTCGCCGCGGTGCTGGGCGAAAACCGCCTGATCGGCGAGGGCGGCCTGGTCGGCCAGCGCCAGCCCGGCGCGGCGGGCATTGCGCAACGCGTACGTGGCCAGCGACGTCAACAGGGTGGCGTTCATCCCGTCGCCGTGGCCGTTGAGAACGTTCAGGTAGAGCCGCCCGTCCTGCTCGGCCCAGTCGAAGCTGTCGCCGTGCACCGCGTACGACGGCTCGAGCTGCCCGGCCAGGCTGAACGACGGGCCGGTGCGGCTGCGCCCGGGCAGCAACTCCCACTGCATCTCCGCCGCGAGCGTGAGGCGCCTGGTGCGGGCCGCGACGGCGTACCGGTCTGTGCCGGCGGCTGCCGCCTGCAGCTCGTGCGCGAGCATCGAGGCCACCTCGGCCAGCTCGGCCCGCGTGCCCTCCGAGTCGGGCACCGGTGTGAACCGCAGCACCCCGATCCGTTCGCCGCGCGCGGTCACCGGCACAAAACCGGTGTGCCCGGCGACGACCTCACCCTGGTGGTCGAACGTGCGCCACGCCGGATCGCCGGCCCGGGTGACCGGTGGGCCGTCGAGCAGCGGCAGCAGGGTGGCCAGGCGGTAGTCGACCAGCAGCAGGTCGAGGTCGGTCACCGCGTACTCCTTGGCGACCGTCTCCGCGAGGCACTCGACCAGGCGATCGGCCGGCGCGTCGCGCAGCGCGCGCCGGACCGCGGTCAATCGGTCGGACACGGTTTCCACCCCTCGACAGCCTCCGGCGTACGGGTAGTCTCTGTCGCACCATGGCCGAACACCATGGGCCGGATGGGCCGGACCCGATGCGCGCCGCGGCAGTCGACGACGCCGCGCCCGCGCTGCTGGCGATGTGGGATGCCGCCCGCCAGCGGGCCACCCCGCTGCTCTCCGGCCCACAGCTGAGCGCCCTGCTCGTGGTCGAACGCGAGGAGGGCATCAACCTGCGCGGCCTGGCGACGCAGCTGCGGATGATCCTCTCCTCGGCCAGCCGGCTCTGCGACCGCCTGGTGGCCTCGGGCATGGTGGAACGCGCGCCGGGCCGGGCGGACCGCCGCGAGATCGCGTTGTTCCTGACGCCGTCGTCCCGCCAGCTGCTTCAACACCTGCGCACCACCCGCCGTGAGCTGCTGACCGACGTGCTGGAGCGGATGTCGCCCACCGGCCGGGCCGCACTGCTGCGCGGCCTGACCGAGTTCGCCGCCGCGGCCGACGAGGCGCCGGGCTCGACCGCCCGCTCGGCCTGAGCTTACGGCCGCCACCGGTCCGGCGCGGCCCGCTCGCCGCGTGAGCCCACCCACGACCGGTCCCGCACGGCCGCTTGCCCATGGCCCATCACCACCGGGCGGTGCCCGCACGCCCTCAGCCCACCGGGCGGTGCCCGCACGCCCTCAGCCCACCGGGCGGTGCCCGCACGCCCTCCGCC
>NZ_JBEZGQ010000478.1:0-6305 GCF_040650095.1 Actinoplanes sp. NPDC048791
GTCGCTGGGCCGGCAGCTGCGGCTCAGCGGCGTGCAAGGCATCACCGAACGAGTTCTCGTCCTCACCGGTGTGTATCGCGAGGGCTGAACACAGCACCGCGGCGCCGGGAGGCTCGGCTATCATCTTGGTCAGCCGCCGGCACCCCTGAGGGTGCGGGCGGTCCGGCGTCAAGCAGCGGCGCGGGTTCAGGGTTTCACCGTCCCTGGACAGGTAGTCCGTCCACTCCGCACGGCCGCCTCCCCGGGGCGGCAGCGTGCCCGCTGCAGGGAAACAGACGTACATGGCTCAGCAACCCACCGACCCGGCGGCCGCGTTCGCGGAGTTCGGCCGGATCAAGCTCGGCGAGACAGATCTGCACGGCGTCCTCACCCGCGTCGCCGAGCTCGCGCAGCGCACCCTGCCGGGTGCGGACGAGGTCTCGATCACCCTGGTACGGGACGGGCGCCCGTACACCGCCGCGTACACCGGCGAGATCGCGTTGCAGCTCGACGAACGGCAGTACGAACGCGACGCGGGTCCCTGCCTGCAGGCCGCCTCGGAGAAGGTCACCATCTCCGTCCCGGACACGGCGAGCGACACCCGCTGGGACGGCTGGGCTCCCAAGGCCGCGGCCGCCGGCGTGGGCAGCGTGCTCTCGGTCGGCCTGCCGATCCTGGAGAGCGTCACCGGCGCGGTGAACATCTACGGCCTGCGCGAGCGTGCGTTCGACGACGACACGATCCAGCTGGCCCAGCGCTTCGCCGGCTACGCGACGGTCGCCCTGGCCAACGCCCACCTGCACGACAGCACGACCAACCTGGCCCAGCACATGCAGGCCGCGATGGAGAGCCGGGCGGTGATCGAGCAGGCCAAGGGCATCATCATGGGGGAGCGGCGGTGCAGCGCCGACGAGGCCTTCGCCGTGCTCACCAAGATCTCGCAGGACTCGAACCGCAAGCTGCGGGACGTGGCCGCCGCCCTCGTCGCCCGGGTCGAGAGCGGCTCGGCGCCCTGAGCAGCACCTGCGCCGAGCGCGGCCCGTGGTCAGAGCACCGCCAGCAGGACCGCGCCGAGCATTCCGCCGGCCACGACCACCCCTGTCGTGGCGGCGGTGACCCGCGGGCCGAAGGACCGGATGACCATGGCCAGGCCCGGCAGGCTCACGGCGGGCAGCGTCAGGAGCAGGGCGCCGATCGGCCCGAGGGACAGACCGGCCAGGGCCAGCCCTTGCAGGATCGGGATCTCGCCGCCGGTGGGGATCACCATCAGGGTGCCGAGCACGGCCGGGACGAGGACGACCAGCACCACAGGCCCGGCGGCCTCCCCACCCAGCGGGAACAGCCAGCCGCGGAAGGCGCCGATGAGCAGCACGACGACGAGGTACTCGGGCACCAGGGTGACGGCGAGCCGTAGCAGCACCCGGCGGTAGTCCCGCAGCAGTGCTCCGAGCGTTCTGGGCTCGGTATCAGCAGTTCCGAGCGCGGTCGCCACGGCGTCCGGGGCCGGCCTGTCGGTCAAGCGCGCCACCAGGGCCGCCCCGCCCACCACCACGAGGCCGCCGACCACCAGCCGGGTGACGCTCCACTGCCAGGGCGCCACGAGCGCGAGGAAGATCAGCGGCGGCCAGCCCGTGCACCGCCGCGCTGATCAGCAACGCGGCGACCAGGGCCTTCCACACCGCCTGCAGGTACGCCCAAGTCAGCCACTTGGACCAGAGCAGCGTCCCCACCGCGATGACCAGTGCCGCGACGATCGCGGCGACCACCGCGGTACGGGTCCGCGGCGATGGAACTGACGTCTCGGCGACGGGTGGCGTCATGCCGGGAAACTAACAACGGACATGGCCGGTCGCACGCCGTGCGGGGCGCCGGGAGGTCGTCTAAGGTCGATCTCATGGGAGTCCGCACCTGGATCGGGCACTGGCCGGTCTACCGGCAGCTGACCGGCACCGACCCGCTCGGCCGGGGCGCCGCCGCCCAGTCCGACCGCTCGAAGGCGCTCACCGCGCGCACCGAGACGGCCGACTCCATGGCCCGGTCCGTGTGCCCGTACTGCGCGGTCGGCTGCGGGCAGCGGATCTTCGTCAAGGACGGCCAGGTCGTCCAGATCGAGGGCGACCCGGACAGCCCGATCTCCAAGGGCCGGCTGTGCCCCAAGGGCTCGGCCAGCAAGAGCCTGGTCACCAGCGACCGCCGCCAGCAGAAGGTGCTCTACCGGCGCCCCTACGGCACCGACTGGGAAGAGCTCGACCTCGACACCGCGATGAGCATGATCGCCGACCGGGTGCTCGCCGCGCGCGAGCAGACCTGGGAGGACGACGACGCCGAGGGCCGCCCGCTCAACCGCACGCTCGGCTTCGCCAGCCTCGGTGGCGCGACGCTGGACAACGAAGAGAACTACCTGATCAAGAAGCTCTTCACCGCCATGGGCGCACTCCAGATCGAGAACCAGGCCCGTATTTGACACTCCGCCACCGTTCCCGGTCTGGGAACCAGCTTCGGCCGTGGCGGGGCCACCGGATTCCTCCAGGATCTGGCCAACGCGGACTGCATCATCATCCAGGGCTCCAACATGGCGGAGGCCCACCCGGTGGGCTTCCAGTACGTGGTGGAGGCGAAGAAGCGCGGCGCGAAGATCATTCACGTCGACCCCCGGTTCACCCGTACCAGCGCGCTGGCGCACAGCTATGTCCCGGTGCGGGCCGGCGCGGACATCGCGTTCCTGGGCGGGATCGTCAACTACATCCTGAGCAACGAGAAGGACTTCCGGGAGTACGTGGTCGCGTACACCAACGCGTCCATGATCGTCAGCGAGGACTTCCAGGACACCGAGGACCTCGGCGGGCTGTTCTCCGGCTACGACCCCGAGACCAACGCGTACGACCAGACGTCCTGGGCGTACGAGGGTCAGCAGGACGACGAGGCAGCCACGCAGGACGAGGGCGAGTCGCACACCGACCGGGAGACCGCCTCCGGCCTGGAGCAGGAGTCGCACGGCCCGCCGGTGCCCGCCGACGTGCCCCGTGACCCCACGCTGCAGCACCCCCGCTGCGTCTACCAGATCCTCAAGCGGCACTACGCCCGCTACACCCCGGAGGTCGTGGAGCAGGTCTGCGGCGTCCCCCAGGACAAGTTCCTGGAGGTCTGTGAGGCGTGGACGGCCAACTCGGGCCGCGAGCGCACGACCGCCCTGGTCTACTCGGTCGGCTGGACCCAGCACAGCGTCGGCGTGCAGTACATCCGCACCGGCGCGATCATCCAGCTGCTGCTGGGCAACATGGGCCGTCCCGGCGGTGGCGTGATGGCGCTGCGCGGGCACGCCAGCATCCAGGGCTCCACGGACATCCCGACCTTGTTCAACCTGCTGCCCGGCTACCTGCCGATGCCGCACTTCACCCAGCACGAGACGTTCCGGCAGTGGGTCGACGCCATCCGGCACCCCGAGCAGCAGGGCTTCTGGGCCAACGCGGAGTCGTACGCGGTCAGCCTGCTCAAGGCGTACTGGGGTGACGCGGCCACGGCCGAGAACGACTGGGGTTACAGCTGGCTGCCCCGACTGACCGGCGACCACGGTACGTACCAGCAGGTCCTCGACATGATCGACGGCAAGATCAAGGGGTACTTCCTGCTCGGGCAGAACCCGGCCGTCGGTTCCGCGCACGGCAAGGCCCAGCGCCTGGGCATGGCCAACCTCGACTGGCTGGTGGTCCGCGACCTGTTCATGATCGAGAGCGCCACCTTCTGGAAGGACGGCCCCGAGGTCGCCACCGGCGAGATCGTGCCCACCGAGTGCAAGACCGAGGTGTTCTTCATGCCCGCGGCCTCGCACGCCGAGAAGGAGGGCACCTTCACCCAGACGCAGCGCATGCTGCAGTGGCGCGAGAAGGCTCTCGACCCGCCGGGCGACTGCCGCTCCGAGCTGTGGTTCTTCTACCACCTGGGCCGCATGGTCCGGGAGCGCCTGGCCGGCTCGACGCTGCCCCGCGACCAGGGCATCCTCAACCTGACCTGGGATTACCCGCTGCACGGCGAGCGTGGTGACGAGCCCAGCGGCGAGGACGTGCTCAAGGAGATCAACGGCTACGACACCGCCACCGGCGAGCTGGTGCCCAACTTCACCTCGCTCAAGGCCGACGGCTCGACCGCGTGCGGCTGCTGGATCTACTCCGGCGTCTTCAAGGACGGCGTCAACCAGGCAGCCCGCCGCAAGCCCGGCTCGGAGCAGGACTGGGTGGCCCGCGAGTGGGGCTGGGCCTGGCCCTCGGACCGGCGCACGCTCTACAACCGCGCGTCCGCCGACCCGGACGGCAAGCCGTGGTCGGAGCGCAAGAAGTACGTCTGGTGGGACGAGGAGGCCGGCGAGTGGACCGGCTACGACGTGCCCGACTTCGAGAAGAGCAAGCCGCCGTCGTACCGGCCACCGGAGGGTGCGACCGGCGTCGAGGCCATCTCGGGTGACGACGCGTTCATCATGCAGGGCGACGGGAAGGGCTGGCTGTACGCACCCAGCGGCCTGATCGACGGTCCGATGCCCACCCACTACGAGCCGGTCGAGTCGATCGTGCGCAACCCGCTCTACCAGCAGCAGGCCAACCCGACCCGCAAGCTGTACGAGCGCGCCGACAACCTGACCAACCCCAGCGCCCCCGAGCAGCACTCCGACGTCTTCCCGTACGTCTTCAGCACCAGCCGGCTCACCGAGCACCACACCGCCGGGGGTATGAGCCGGCAGCTCGCGTACCTGTCGGAGCTGCAGCCGGAGATGTTCGTCGAGGTCTCCCCGGAGCTGGCCGCGGAACGCGGGCTGGAGCACCTGGGCTGGGCGCACATCGTGACCGCCCGGGCGGCGATCGAGGCGCGGGTGATGGTCACCGACCGGCTCACCCCGTTGCGCGTCGACGGCCGGGTCATCCATCAGCTCTGGCTGCCGTACCACTGGGGTGGCGAAGGGCTGGTCACCGGCGACTCGGCCAACGACCTGATCGGCATCACGCTCGACCCGAACGTGCTCATCCAGGAGAGCAAGGTCGGCACCTGCGACATCCAGCCGGGCCGCCGCCCGACCGGACCGGAGCTGCTGGAGTACGTCGTCGGCTACCGTCGGCGGGCCGGGCTCGCGCCGGACCACCACACCCCCATGCTGACCAGGAACGAGCCGGAGGAGCCCGGATAATGGCCGGACCGAACAGCCTCTACGGCCCGCTGGACCCCGCGCCCGACGCGGGTTACATCGACGCGCCGCCGCGGATGGGCTTCTTCACCGACACCAGCGTCTGCATCGGCTGCAAGGCGTGCGAGGTGGCCTGCAAGGAGTGGAATCTGATCCCGGACGACGGGTTCAACCTGCTCGGGCAGTCGTACGACAACACCGGCGGCCTGACCGCGAACTCGTGGCGCCACGTCGCGTTCATCGAGCAGCCGGTGGCCGACCGCGGCGGATCGACGGACACCCCCGGCGCGTTCGCCGGCCTGCCGGTCGGCCCGTCGGTGAGCGCGCACACCGCCGTGGTGGCGGCCGGCAGCGGGCAGGACCAGGGCACCGACCCGGGGATCCCGCCCGCGGTCGACGCGCTGGCCGCGGCGGCCACGATCACGGCCCCGAACGGACCGCAGTTCCTCGGCATGCCCGGCTCGGACCTGCCCGGCCGCACCATGGACGCGCCGCGCAGCGACTTCCGCTGGCTGATGATGTCCAACGTCTGCAAGCACTGCACGCACGCCGCCTGCCTGGACGTCTGCCCGACCGGGTCGCTGTTCCGCACCGAGTTCGGCACGGTCGTGGTGCAGGAGGACATCTGCAACGGTTGCGGCTACTGCATCCCCGCCTGCCCGTACGGCGTGATCGACCAGCGCAAGGACGACGGCCGGGCCTGGAAGTGCACGATGTGCTACGACCGGATCGGTGACGGCATGACCCCGGCGTGCGCCAAGGCCTGCCCGACCGAGTCCATCCAGTACGGCGAGCTCGACGAGTTGCGGGCCCGCGCCCAGCACCGCGTGGAGAAGCTGCACGAGCAGGGCGTCGACTCCGCCCGCCTGTACGGCGAGAGCCCGGACGACGGCGTGGGCGGCGACGGCGCGTTCTTCCTGCTGCTCGACGAGCCCGAGGTGTACGGCCTGCCCCCGGACCCGATCGTCACCACCCGCGACCTGCCGGACATGTACAAGCGGGCCGGGCTGGCCGCGCTGGCCATGGCTGCCACGGTGATCGCCTCGTTCGTCGGACGGCGCGGATGAGGCCCCGCGAGGAGGCGGAACGGCCCCGCGACGACTCGGTCAGCCCGCCGCCCGCGGGACGGCCCGGCAGCGGCCTGGCCCGCGACGAG